>NZ_JAIWYM010000039.1:0-47655 GCF_020515595.1 Pseudomonas sp. MWU16-30323 | reverse complement strand
GCATCGGCTTAAGTGAACAGCATTGCGCCTGAAAGCGGGACCTTTTTTATTCCGCTGCCTTTAGAGCAATCCACCGCCGTCGACATCAATCACGCTGCCAGTGATAAACCCGTTCTCCATCGCCAGCACATACCCGGCTGCCACTTCTTCGGCCTGCCCCACTCGCCCCACCGGCAATGCCCCACCCGCCTTGGCAAACATTGCCAGTCGCTGCTCCTCGGATAAGCCCGAATACGCCTCGGTATCGATCACCCCAGGACTCACCACATTGACCCTGCGTGGCGCCAGTTCCTTGGCCAGTTGCTTGCCCAGCGCTTCAGTGGCCGCATTGATCCCGGTCTTGATGAACTGCCCTGCAACCGTTTTGCGCCCCAATTGCCCCGACGTCAGGGTGATGCTGCCGTGCTCGGTGAGAAAGGGCAGCGCCGACTGGATCGCCCGCAGCGAACCCCAGAGCTTCACGTTGAAGTTGTCTTGCGCCAGGGCCAGGTCCGTCTCGATCAAGGCCTTGGCCTGTACCGCCGGCCCTGCCGTGTAGACCAGATGATCAAACGGCCCCACCGTTTCGAACAAGCGCTGCAACGAGGCCGCATCGGTCACGTCTACCGGCTCGCTGCGCACACCGTTCTCCACGGTTGAAGACAAGCGCCGCCCGGCCAGCACCACCTGGGCGCCGCGTGCCACGGCCTGCTTGGCCACGGCGGCACCAATGCCGCTGCTACCGCCGATGACGATGATGGTTTTGCCGCTGAGGGGAGAAGTCATGGAGCACTACCTGGTTGAGAAAATGAGTTTTCATCTTCCCAGCTTGGCAATCGTTGAAAAATCCCGGTAAAACGACAAGATCTTTAAAGGATTTTTACAGATGAGTTCAATCCTCGACCTTGAAGTCTTCGTACGCACCGCCGACACCGGCAGCCTGTCCGCCGCCGCGCGTAGCCTCAGCCTGACTCCGGCGGCCGCCAGCATTGCCCTCAAGCGCCTGGAAACCCGCCTGGGCATTCGGCTGCTGGCGCGCTCCACCCGCAGCATGCGCTTGACCGAGGAAGGCCGGCGCTACCTGGACAGCGTGCGGGTGGCCCTGGAGGCATTGTCCGAAGGCGAACAGGCGATCAAGCAACAAGGCCAAAGCCTCAGTGGTTTGCTGCAGTTGGCTGCGCCCTCGGATTTCGGACGCAATGTGCTGCTGGGCTGGCTGGATGAGTTCAAGCTCGAACACCCGAACGTTCGCCTGCAATTGCTGCTCAACGACAGCAATGCCGACCTGTTTCGCGAAACCGTCGACATCGCCCTGCGTTTCGGCGTACCACGGGACTCCAGCCTGGTGGCGCTGCCGGTGGTGCCCGACCATACACGGGTGCCGTGTGCCAGCCCCGACTACCTTGCGCGCCACGGCACGCCACAGATCCCTCAGGACCTGGCGCAACACAGCACGCTGCGCTATATGCGCCAGGGTCGGGCGAACAACACCTGGTACTTTCGCCAGGGTGAGCGCCTGCAGGAAGTCGAGGTCAGCGGCGATTACCTGAGTGACGACGGTGAGATCGTGCGGCGTTGGGCATTGGCCGGCCATGGCATTGCTTATAAAGCGCGACTGGATGTAGCCCGCGACATCAAGGCCGGGCGCCTGGTGCCTTTGCTCACCGATTGGCAAGGCGAGCCGACGCCGTTCAACTTGATGTGCCCGCATCGCCTGCAAGTGTCGGAACGGGTCAAGGTACTGCATCGCTTCCTGCAGCTGCGCTGCGCCGAGCTATTACCGCAATAACCGTCCCAGGGCTTGTTCCAGAGCCTTGCTGTCTGGTATTGGATAGGGTCTGTCTCCCCCTTTTGAGGTGTTCACGATGATTTACCGCACACTGGGCCAGTCCGGTTTGAAGGTCAGCGCACTGACCCTGGGCAGCATGATGTTTGGCGAGCAGACCAACACCGAGGATTCGCTGCGCATCATCGACAAGGCCTGGGATCAAGGCATCAACTTTATCGACACCGCCGACGTCTACACCGGCGGGCGCTCCGAGGAGATCGTCGGCGAAGCCATCGCCCGCCAGCGCCAGGATTGGGTGCTGGCCTCGAAGGTCGGCATCGGCCCCGTGGACGGCCTGCCCAACCGCAGCGGCTTGAGTCGCAAGCGGATTTTCAACGCGCTGGAAGCCAGCCTGACGCGCCTCGACACCGATTACCTGGACATCTATTACCTGCACCGTGAAGACCACAACACGCCACTGGAAGTCACGGTTTCAGCGATTGGCGACTTGATCCGCGAGGGCAAGATCCGCCATTGGGGCTTGTCCAACTACCGCGGCTGGCGGATCGCCGAAGTGATCCGCGTGGCCGAGCGCCTGGGGGTGGACAAGCCGATCATCAGCCAGCCGCTGTACAACATCGTCAACCGCCAGGCCGAGGTGGAGCAGATCACCGCTGCCGCCGCCTATGGCCTGGGCGTGGTGCCTTACAGCCCACTGGCCCGTGGCGTGCTCAGCGGCAAATATGCGCCGGACGTAACGCCTGAAGCCGGCAGCCGTGCCGGGCGCCAGGACAAGCGCATCCTGGAAACCGAATGGCGCGTTGAATCCCTGCGCATCGCCCAGCAGATCCAGCAATACACCCAGGGCCGTGGCGTGGGAATTGTTGAGTTTGCGATTGCCTGGGTGCTGAACAATTCGGCGGTCAGTTCGGCGATTGTCGGGCCGCGCACCGAGGCGCAGTGGGATGCCTACACCGGCGCGCTGGAGGTCAAGATCACCGCAGAGGATGAGGCGTTTATTGATTCGCTGGTCACCCCAGGCCATGCGTCGACGCCGGGGTTCAATGACGTGGGCCACTTTGTCTCGGGCCGAATTGCCCGGCCATAAGCACACTTTACGGGAGGATCCGAGCGCTCCTCCCGTAAAGCGCCCCAAAACAGAGCAAACATCTCACCTTAAAAGCACTATATTCCCTCCCTGAAATCTCCCCTCTTTTGTATGAATCGGTTTTCGCGAGGACAGCGTGTCTAAAGGTGTTGTGTTATCGGTCTTGGCCTCGGTGTTGTTTGCCGTGATGTATTACTTCACCTCGCTGCTCACGCCCTTGAGCGGCCTGGAGATCTTCGGCTGGCGGATGTTACTGACGGTGCCCTGCATGACGGTGTTCATGATCGTCAGCGGCGAGTGGCGGCGGGTGTGGGAGTTGGTTCGGCTGGTGGCGGCCAAACCCGAGTTGATCGGCGGGCTGCTGTTGTCTTCAGCCTTGCTGGGGATGCAGTTGTGGCTGTTCATGTGGGCACCGCTCAACGGGCGTAGCCTGGATGTCTCCCTGGGGTATTTCCTGCTGCCGTTGACGATGGTGCTGACCGGGCGCCTGGTGTACGGCGAACAATTGTCACGCCTGCAAAAGGTCGCGGTGTTTTTTGCCGGCATCGGCGTGCTTAACGAGTTGTATCAGGTCGGTGGTTTCTCTTGGGCCACGTTAGTGGTGATCATCGGTTACCCGATCTATTTCATCGTGCGCAAGCGCCTGAAGACCGACCACCTGGGCGGGCTGTGGCTCGACATGGCGCTGATGTTGCCGGTGGCGTTGTGGTTCGTGCAAAGCGGCGAACAGGGGTTTGCCGTGCTCGATGCCCACAAGGGCTTGTACGCCTTGATCCCGATGCTGGGCGTGATCAGTGCCTCGGCGCTGGTGTGCTACATCATTGCCAGCCGCATGTTGGCGTTCAGCCTGTTCGGGCTGCTCAGCTATGTAGAACCGGTGCTGCTGCTCGGCGTGGCCTTGTTGTTGGGCGAAAGCATCAAGGCGGGGGAATGGCTGACGTACCTTCCGATCTGGCTCGCGGTGATGGTGCTGGTGTTTGAAGGCTTCAAGCATTTGGTGCGTCAGCAGAAGGCCTGACAGCGCTTTATTTTGCTGCCATTTCCAGCATCGCAGCCGTTTGCGCCGCCCCCTCTCGGATGGCCCCGTAATACGGAATCCTGCCTTGGATTTCGTCGCCTATTTGCGTCAGTGCGGCGTCCATTTGCGCCTTTTCAACGCCAAACAGCTTACCGAGCCGGTTGCCCTGGTTGAGTTCAAGCAAGGTGCCAGTGACGGGGTTTTTGACGATTTTTTCGATGGACTCCGCCACATCCTCAGGCACGCCCAGTACGATCAAGGCCGTCCCAATGCCGGAACCCGGATTCTTCAGTTGGCGGATGAACTCGTCGAACAGCCCCTGTAAATCGTTGGCACCCACATTATCCAGGCTGACACTGACGACCGTTTTCAAGTACTGCTCTCGCGAGATAGGCGACAGCGGCTGGTCATTGTTCAGGCCGTTTTTCACAAAGTAGAAGTTGCCCTTGTCACCTCCTCCATGGAAGTTGCCGTAGGCATCGTACTGATAGAGTACGGTTTCTCCGTCCGGACGTGTGCCTGCGAAAGTCACCCGGCTTTCAAGGGTCTCAACGTTCAGGTAGGTACCCGTCAGCCCGTTGACCGGTACCGGCGGGACGCTTGTGTGCTTGTCCAGGCGATTGAAGATATCGCCCTTTTCGTAGCCAAAAGGCCCGACCACGGCATTGATATCGTCTGCTGCGAAGCGCGTCATTGTGTCTTTTACCCGCTTTGCGGCAGGCGCATTGCGGGAAAAATGCCCGGCAAATATATCCAGCTTGTCAGGGTCGGTGGCGACCTCTTTGAGCCAAGCGTTCATTTCTTCAAGGTTATTGAATTCGAAGAACGAATTGCCCTCCTCGTCAGGAATGTACAACAGGATATTCGTTCCGGTTTCAGAGGCGGGTACACGTTTGATCAGCAGAATGTCGCTCGACTGGATCCCGTCCACCGCGAACGTGCAGACCTGCGCGCCGACGGTTGATGAGGTACCCGGGGCCAATACGGCATTGGCCACTTCGACGCCTGCAGCGGTCAGCTCGCCTTGCGCACTGCTCCATTCCACGTTCGAGGAAAACGTCACGCGGGCGACAGTGGCAGGACTTAATGGGCAGGAAGCAGTTGGGGCCAAGGGACTGATGGTGGGTACGTCGTTGACGGCTGCTGTCTGATTCAGACCTGGAGGTGGACTACCGGTGTGCGTAATGACTGTCATACCTGAACCTCATCTGGGCATATGCCCCTGAGTAATGCTGGCGGCGAATTCCGTTCCTGGCCGCTGGCAAGCACCTGTGTCCCGATGTTTCTACCGGGCAACAAAAAGCCCGACCGGGTGCAATCCCGGTCGGGCTTTTTTGTGTATCGCTCAGGCGATCAGTCAGCGGTCAACACACCACGACGCACTTGGTCGCGCTCGATGGATTCGAACAGCGCCTTGAAGTTGCCTTCACCAAAGCCGTCGTCACCCTTACGCTGGATGAACTCGAAGAACACCGGGCCCATCAGGGTTTCCGAGAAGATCTGCAGCAACAGGCGCTTGTCCCCCGCCACTGACGAGCCGTCCAGCAGGATGCCCCGTGCCTGCAGTTGATCCACCGGCTCGCCGTGGTTCGGCAGGCGGCCTTCGAGCATCTCGTAGTAGGTGTCTGGCGGCGCGGTCATGAAGCGCATGCCGATCTTCTTCAACGCATCCCAGGTCTTGACCAGGTCATCGGTGAGGAAGGCAACGTGCTGGATGCCCTCGCCGTTGAACTGCATCAGGAACTCTTCGATCTGCCCGGCCCCCTTGGACGACTCTTCGTTCAGCGGGATGCGGATCATGCCGTCCGGGGCGCTCATGGCCTTGGAAGTCAGGCCGGTGTATTCGCCCTTGATGTCGAAGTAGCGCGCCTCACGGAAATTGAACAGCTTCTCGTAGAAGTTCGCCCAGTAGACCATGCGGCCGCGGTACACGTTGTGGGTCAGGTGGTCGATGACCTTGAGGCCCGCACCCACCGGGTTGCGCTCGACACCTTCGAGGTACACGAAGTCGATGTCATAGATCGAGCTGCCTTCGCCAAAGCGGTCGATCAGGTACAGCGGCGCGCCGCCGATGCCCTTGATCGCCGGCAGGTTCAGCTCCATCGGGCCGGTTTCGATATGGATGGGCTGGGCGCCCAGTTCCAGGGCCCGGTTGTAGGCCTGTTGCGAGTCCTTGACGCGAAACGCCATGCCGCACACCGACGGGCCGTGCTCGGCCGCGAAATAGGAGGCGATGCTGTTGGGTTCGTTGTTGAGGATCAGGTTGATCTCGCCCTGACGGTACAGGTGTACGTTCTTGGAGCGGTGGGTTGCGACTTTGGTGAAGCCCATGATCTCGAAGATCGGCTCCAGGGTGCCCGGGGTTGGCGATGCGAATTCGATGAATTCAAAGCCCATCAGGCCCATTGGGTTTTCGTACAGGTCTGCCATTTTCGGTGCCTCATCATCATTCTTGTAATTAACAAATGTTTATTTGCCAGCAAGGATGAGGTCAGCGGGTGGCGCACAGGAGATACCCCGCACGCTGCGGGCGAGGAAGTCACCAAAGATGAGGGGGGACCCGAGTAGCTTCATGGTTACATCAGTCTCTGACGGGCGAGGCTTGCGTTAGCGCAAGTCCTTATTCTTGTATGCGTAAATCGATTCTACACAGCGTAAACAGATTTGTCCGTACTCTTATCAAATCCCCATTGCCCTGGCCCGCGCAAGGGGTTTGTTGCACAGATAGATGCCCAGCAGGATGACCGCCCCACCCAGCAGCATCGGTAGGGTCAGTTGCTCGCCAAGCAGCAATGCGCCGCAGATCACTGCCGTCAGCGGATTGAGGGCGATAAATACACCCGCACGGGTGGCGCCGATGCGGCGCAGGCCATCGTAGTAGCCGATGTAGGCCAGTGCCGAGCCCAGCACGCCCAGGTACAGCAAACTCATCAGTTGGGGCAGATCAATCCGGCCCAATGCGGTCACCGTTAGTCGACCCGTCACCAGCGTGGTGAGCGTCAGCATCAGCGTGCCCAACAGGATCGACCAGGTCACGGTTTGCAACGGGCCCAGGCGCTGGTTGAGGCCCCGGGAAAACAGCGAGTACACGCCCCACCCCACCACGCAGCCGAAAATCAGCAGGTCACCGACCCACGCATCTGCCGCGCCCTGCAGCAACTGCGGGTTGCGACTGACGATCACCAGCCCTGCGCCACCCAGGCACAGCGCGATCCCCACCAGCTTGAAGCAGCCCAGGCGTTCCTTGAACAGCAGCCACGAGGCCAGGCCAATCACTGCCGGGTTCAGCGCTACGATCAACGACGCCCGGGACGCATTGATGTAATGCAGGCCGTAGAAAAAACACAGGTTGTAGAAAAAGATCCCGAAAAAGCCCAGCACCATCAATTGCACCCATTGCGCGGAGGTCGGACGCACCAGGCGAATACGCGCGACGCCCAGGAAGACCAGCAGCGCAAGGCTGGCCAGCACAAAGCGCACGGTCGCCGCCAACAGTGGGTCCAGGCCTGCTGCCAGATAGCGCCCGGCAACGAAGGTGCCGCCCCAGATCATGGTCACGGCCGCCAGCTTCAGATACGTGAGACGGTCAGGGCTCGGGGTCATCAGATTTCTACTCACAGGACACGGGATTGGCTTATTGTTTGGCTAATTCCCGATCATCGTAAAATGAGTAAATACTCATGACCCTTACCCAACTGGAAATCTTTTCCCTGGTGGCCGAACTGCAAGGTTTCACCAGCGCCGCCAATCGCCTGGGCATCAGCCAATCGGCGGTGTCCCATGGGATCAAATCCCTGGAGCAGGAACTGGGTGTGGAGTTGATCCGACGTCATCAGTCCCAGGTCGAACTCAGCGATATCGGCCAACAACTGCTGCTGCGCGCCCGGGCCATGCTCGGGCTGGCCAATACACTGCGACAGGAAGCCGCCGATGCCCGCGGGATGAAGCGCGGTACGCTGCGCATTGGTTCGTTCGGGCCGACTTCATCGATTCGCCTGTTGCCGAAGATTTTGCAACGCTATCGCGAGCGGCATCCGGGCATCGAGGTGCACGTCGACGAAGGCCCTGATCGGCAGGTGATGCAGTGGCTGGAAGAGCGACGCATCGACGTCGGGTTTGTGGTGCTGCCTGAAGAGCGCTTCGATACCTTCCCGCTGATCGAGGATCAGTTGGTCGCACTGCTGCCATCGGGGCATCACCTGGGCGCGCAGCCGAGTGTCAGCCTCAAGGCGCTCTGCGGCGAACCCTTCATCCTGACCCAGGCCGGCTCGTCGGAACTGGTCTCAAGACTGTTCGTCGGGGCCGGGCTGCAGCCGGATGTGCGCTACCGCTGTTCACAATTGCTCAGCACCCTGGACACCGTGCGCCGGGGCGACGGCGTGACCATTGTCGCCGAGTTGTCATTGCCTGAATCCGCAGCGCCGGATTACCTGATCAAGCCGCTCAAGCCTGCCGTCAAACGCCAGGTCGGGCTGGCAGTTCTGGATCGACGACAGTCCTCGCCGGCGACCCTGGCGTTTATTGAACTGGCCACACGTTTGCAGCTTGATTGAGCAGGCAGGGTCGCGTGCCGCCATCTATCATGGCCAATACCAATACGCTTTGTTGGACGTCCCGACCGCATTTGAGCGTCTTATCACCCCCTCCCGCTACAGGCTGCACAAATGCCACTGACCGTCAAAGGCCCACGAAAAACCAGCACCCGCCTCCTGATCACCTTGCTCAGTGGCGCACTCCCGATTTTGCTGGGGGTGCTGATCCTGTACTGGCAAGCCGGGCGCACCCTGGAGTACAGCACCGCGCAAACCGCCCGGGAAGCCGTGCGCCAGTTCGACCTGATGCTCGACAACACCGCCCTCGCCGCCAAGGACTTGCTGCCGCTGGCCGGCCATGAATGTGATAACCCGACACAATTGGCGCTACGGGAACAAGTCACCCGCCGGCCTTTTGTGCGCGCCACGACCTTGTCCTGGCAGAGAAACATCTATTGCAGCTCGTTGTTTGGTGGCAACTACCAGTCGCCGGTCAACCCTGAAGACTACGTCGACGGCCGCCTTTGGCTGATGAAAGGCAACCCGGTGACACCTGACACCGCATTGCTGGTGTATCGCCTCACCGAGGGCGACCGGGGGGCCTTTGCCTCCATTGATGGCTACCACTTGACCAACGCCTTGCGCCTGATCAGCCGATATACCGACCTGGTATTGCAGGTGGGGCCTAACTGGCTGGCGTCGGATGGCAAGGTGCACAGCACAGCGCTGCCGACATTTTCCGTCGCGCACCATCATCTCGACTCCACGCGGTATACCTACAGCGTAGAAGCCGGGATGCCGGAGGGTGAAACCTGGCGCTACATGCAAGCGCGGTATCCTGCACTGTTCGTCCTGGTGGTGTTTTTCGGCGTGTTGGCGGGCATCCTCGCCCACTGGCTGCAAAAGCGCTCATCGGCACCGACCCTCGAGCTGCAACGTGCCTTGGGAGCCAATGAATTCGTGCCCTATTACCAGCCGGTGGTACGTGGCCAGGACATTCGTCAGTGGGCCGGCTGTGAAGTGCTGATGCGCTGGAACCACCCCAAGGAAGGCCTGGTGCGCCCCGACCTGTTCATTCCCCTGGCCGAGCATTCCGGCCTGATCGTGCCAATGACCCGTGCCTTGATGCGCCAGACCGCCCTGCAACTCGCGCCCCACGCCGCGCAGTTCGCGGATGGCTTTCATGTCGGGATCAACATCACCGCCCGCCATTGTCACGACCTGGAACTGGTGGAGGACTGCCGGGAATTCCTCGCTGCCTTCCCGCCGGGCAAGGTGATTCTGGTGCTGGAATTGACCGAGCGCGAGTTGATAGAACCCACGGATGTGACCCGCCAACTGTTCCAGGCGCTGCACGACCTGGGGGTAATGATTGCGATCGACGACTTCGGCACCGGTCACTCGAGCCTGGGTTATTTACGCAACTTCAATGTCGATTACTTGAAGATAGATCAAAGCTTTGTGGCGATGATCGGGGTTGATGCACTCTCACGGCATATACTCGACAGCATCATTGAACTGTCCGCCAAGCTCGACTTGGGCATCGTTGCCGAAGGTGTCGAAACACCAGAACAATGCGAATATCTTGCCGCCCAAGGTGTTGATTTCTTGCAGGGCTACCTGTTTGGCAAGCCAGTACCTTGCAATGAGTTCATTAGATTCCTGAACAGCCATTGAATAGCCATCCACTTCAACAGAAATATTGTTATTTATACAAAAGACATGATTTACTCATGGCTGATTAACTACTACAATTTTTCCTGCCTGTGCTGAATTGGCAGGAAGGCCACTTTTGTTGAGTCGCCTTAAGGCTCTTGGCTTATCGCTTTGTTTGCAGTAGATATCAGCCAAATACACTATTGGAGTATAGATTTTGTCCAGACTCGCCGAATTTCGCGCAGCAGAAAAAGCCCTTCAAGAGCAGCTTGCCCAGCTGGAATCCCTGAAGAACGACGCAGGCCTGAAGAAAGAAATCGAATTCGAAGAAAAGCTGCAAGGGCTGATGAAAACCTACGGCAAAAGCCTGCGCGACATCATCTCCATCCTGGATCCTAACGCGGGCAAGTCCGGCGCTTCCGTCGCCACCGCACCAAAACAGCGCCGTGCACGTGTGGTCAAGGTTTACCACAACCCACACACTGGCGAACTGATCGAAACCAAGGGCGGCAACCACCGCGGCCTGAAGGCATGGAAAGAACAATACGGCGCGGCCACTGTTGATTCCTGGCTTCGCGGCTAATGCTTTGCAGCTAGTACAAACGCACTAAGAAAAGCCCTGCACCTGCAGGGCTTTTTTGTTTACAGGCATCGATATTGAAACAAAACAGGACTCGGACACTTTCAAAAACGAACTTTAAAAAACATTTCACTTTGTTCAAATCGACTAATTTCCTGCCTTGCCTACAGCGCTCAAAGTTTCAGGCTGTCACGCACCGAACTGACTTCATCCTTGCTTGATTCGTAAGCCTGGGCCTGGCCTGCGTATGAAAATACATAGGCCTTATCGGTGTCGACCGCTCCCACCAGGGTTTGCGACAGCACATGCCGACCGTTCTCGGTGATGACACAAGTAGTTTCCAACGCCTCGAGGCGGCTCAATGTTGTGGGATGCATCTTGGTGCACACACTTTGATAACCGCCTTGGGCAAAGTCCTTCTGGATGGACTTGCGCATTTCCAGCAACACACCTTGAAGATTGACCGTATGCCCCGCTTCGATCGGAGTGCCTGTCAACTCCATGACCATCAAGGTCGCGCCATTTTCATCATTCTTGATCGCACGCTGGCGAGACACTGCCGAAGGCTGCGCCGGAGCCTGATCGTCGGGCACCACCTCCTCCACCTGCCAGCCGCTGGGCCAGTGAATTTCCGGGTCAGCCGCCCATGCAGCAGTGCTGCCCAACAACAGGCCCAGGGTACTTAACAGCGGTGCGCGAAATCCGATCATTGCGAAAAACACTCAAGGTTCAAGCGACAAAGTTTGGGCCCCTGCACCCGCTTGCCGCAAGGGTTGCGTGACCTTTTTCATTTGGCGCAACCGGCAGGGCTGCGTATCATGGACCGGCTGCACGGATGCCAGCCGCAAGCCAAGGGATGCTCCAACCGGAGCCACGTTTGCCCCATTTTTCTCTGGAGGGCCCATGAGCCTGCACGAACTGAACACTTTCCCGGGCGTCACCGCCCAGCCTGACACCGCCACCGCGAACTTTGTGTTCAACCACACCATGCTGCGGGTCAAGGACATCACCAAGTCGCTGGATTTCTACACCCGCGTATTGGGTTTTTCCCTGGTTGAAAAACGTGACTTCCCGGAAGCCGAATTCAGCCTGTACTTCCTGGCGCTGGTGGACAAGGCCCAGATCCCGGCCGACGCCGCCGCCCGCACCCAGTGGATGAAGTCGATCCCGGGCATCCTGGAACTGACCCACAACCACGGCACCGAAAACGACGCGGACTTTGCCTACCACAACGGCAACACCGACCCGCGTGGCTTTGGCCATATCTGCATCTCGGTGCCGGACATCGTTGCTGCCTGCGCGCGCTTTGAAGAACTGGGCTGCGACTTCCAGAAGCGCCTGAGTGACGGCCGCATGAAAAGCCTGGCCTTCGTGAAAGACCCGGATGCGTACTGGGTTGAAATCATTCAGCCAACGCCGCTGTAAGGTTCCGCCGGCAATAAAAAACCCCATGATCACTCATGGGGTTTTTCATTTCCGGACCGGAATTTACGCCGGGGCGGAAGTGCGGATCAGGTGATCGAAAGCACTCAGGGAAGCCTTGGCGCCCTCGCCTACTGCAATCACGATCTGCTTGTACGGCACTGTCGTTACGTCACCGGCGGCAAAAACGCCTGGCAGCGAAGTCTCACCACGTGCATCGACGATGATCTCGCCACGAGGAGTCAACTCCACAATGCCTTTGAGCCAGTCGGTGTTAGGCAGCAAACCGATCTGTACAAAGATGCCTTCCAGGTCGAGAGTCTTGAATTCGCCACTGTCGCGATCCTTGTAGGCCAGGCCGGTCACTTTCTGGCCATCCCCCTTGACCTCACTGGTCAGCGCACTGGTAATCACGTCAACGTTCGGCAGGCTGTACAGCTTGCGCTGCAACACGGCGTCGGCGCGCAACTTGCTGTCAAACTCAAGCAAGGTGACGTGGCTGACGATACCGGCCAGGTCGATGGCTGCTTCAACGCCGGAGTTACCGCCGCCGATCACCGCCACGCGCTTGCCCTTGAACAGCGGACCGTCGCAGTGCGGGCAGAAGCACACGCCCTTGGCCTTATATTCCTGCTCGCCCGGCACACCCATTTCGCGCCAGCGGGCACCAGTGGCCAGGATGACGGTCTTGGACTTGAGGGTCGCACCGCTTTCGAAACGGATTTCGTGTAGCTCACCGTTGTTTTTCGCCGGGATCAGCGCAGTAGCACGCTGCAGGTTCATGATGTCCACGTCGTACTGACGCACGTGGGCCTCCAGGGCGCTGGCGAGTTTCGGCCCTTCGGTTTCCTGTACCGAGATAAAGTTCTCGATCGACATGGTGTCCAGCACCTGCCCGCCGAAGCGCTCAGCTGCAACACCGGTACGGATGCCTTTACGTGCAGCGTAGATAGCCGCTGCCGAACCCGCTGGGCCACCGCCGACAACAAGCACGTCGAACGCATCCTTGGCGCTGATTTTCTCGGCGGCTTTTTCGATGCCGCTGGTGTCGAGCTTGGCGAGGATTTCTTCCAGGCCCATGCGGCCCTGGCCGAAGTTCACACCGTTCAAGTAAACGCTCGGCACCGCCATGATCTGACGATCATCGACTTCGGCCTGGAACAGCGCACCGTCGATAGCGACGTGGCGGATGTTCGAGTTCAGTACTGCCATCAGGTTCAGCGCCTGGACCACGTCCGGGCAGTTCTGGCACGACAGCGAGAAGTAAGTCTCGAAGCTGAACTCACCTTTAAGGGCACGAATCTGTTCAATCACTTCGACACTGGCCTTCGAGGGGTGGCCGCCGACTTGCAGCAGTGCCAACACCAGCGAAGTGAATTCATGGCCCATTGGGATGCCGGCGAAACGCAGGCTGATATCGGCACCCGGGCGGTTGATGGAGAACGATGGCTTGCGCGCATCATTGCCATCGCTTTTCAGGGTAATCAGCGTTGAGAGGCTGGCTACGTCCTGCAAGAGGGCAAGCATTTCCTGGGATTTCGCACCGTCGTCGAGGGAGGCGACGATCTCGATCGGCTGGGTGACCCGTTCCAGGTATGACTTCAACTGAGCTTTAAGATTGGCGTCCAACATACGGGCGATTTCCTATTAATTCGATTTATTGCAGACAAAAAAACGCCCGAGCGAATCTCGCCCGGGCGTTTTGAGGGCTGATGCAGCTTACTTAGGTGCGGTCATCCGCCCTTGGTACTTCACAGACTTAGATCTTGCCGACCAGGTCGAGGGACGGAGCCAGGGTGGCTTCGCCTTCTTTCCACTTGGCTGGGCACACTTCGCCCGGGTGAGCAGCAACGTACTGAGCAGCCTTGATCTTGCGCAGCAGCTCGGAAGCGTCACGGCCAACGCCGCCATCGTTCAGTTCAACGATTTTGATCTGGCCTTCCGGGTTGATCACGAAGGTGCCACGGTCTGCCAGGCCAGCTTCTTCGATCAGTACGTCGAAGTTGCGGGAGATGGTCAGGGTCGGGTCGCCGATCATGGTGTACTGGATTTTGCCGATGGCTGGCGAAGTGTTGTGCCAGGCTGCGTGGGCAAAGTGGGTGTCGGTGGAAACGCTGTAGATTTCGACGCCCAGTTTCTGGAATTCGGCGTAGTTGTCAGCCAGGTCTTCCAGTTCGGTTGGGCAGACGAAAGTGAAGTCGGCTGGGTAGAAGAAGACGACAGACCATTTGCCTTTCAGGTCAGCATCAGTCACGTCTACGAAGTTGCCGTTTTTGTAGGCGGTAGCTTTGAACGGTTTTACTTGGCTGTTGATGATAGGCATCGTTGACTCTCCGTCAGGTTTGTAGAAGGGCTTAGTAAGTTGATGGGGTGAATCCTACCCACTCTCCCGGCCGGTGGCTCATTGGCAAACCTGATGCTGACGATTGGTTTTCACTATCAAGGGACGGTATTAATAGAAGAAACCTTAAATCACTCGAGGGATGCTCGGGTCATGCCGAGAAAGGGTGTCGCTTCAACATAGCGCATGGCCGATTTCATGTCTTTCCAGCCGACGTAAGTCATCAGCGACTTCAAGTCCCAGCCGCTGCGGTGGGCCCAGGTGGCAAAGCCCCGGCGCAGGGAGTGGCTGGTGTATTGATCCGCTGCAATGCCGGCGCGCCCCAGGGCCTGGCGCAACAGCGGGATCACGCTGTTGGGGTGCAAGCCCTCCTCGCCCAGGTTGCCCCAGCGGTCTATGCCGCGAAATACCGGGCCACGCACCAGGGCTGAAGCGCTGAGCCACTCGCTGTAGGCCTGAACCGGGCACAGGCGCAGTAACGCCGGCGTCTGGTACGTGCGGCCCAGGTTCTCCCGATCGCTTTTACTGCGTGGCAAATACAGGGTGATGCCCGAGCCGGACACTGCCTGCACATGCTCGATATTCAGGCGGCACAGCTCGTCACTGCGAAAGCCGCGCCAGAAACCCAGCAGGATCAACGCAGCATCACGTTTAGCTCGCAGCCACCGCGGATGATCTTCGGCGCGTCGAGCATCGTTGCCTTCCTGCTCGAGAAACTGAATCACCTGTTCCAAGTGTTGGAGCTGCAATGGCTCCGCCTGTTTTTCCTGGGCCGGGTGCACGGCGCGAATCCCTTTCAGGACTTTACGCACCACCGGCGCCTTGGTCGGATCGGGAAAACCCTGGCTGGTATGCCACTGGGCCAGGGCCGACAACCGCACCTTCAACGTGTTGACCGACAACACGCCCGCATGGGCCACCAGGTAGCGCGCCACGCTGTCGCTGGTGGCCGGCAGGAACCCGCCCCAACTGACCTCGAAATGCTCGATTGCCGCTCGATAGCTGCGGCGGGTGTTATCGCGGGTGGCCGCATTCAGATAACGGTCCAGCTCACTCATACCTGTACTGCCATTGGGCGCTGTCCACTTCAAAACCTTGATCACACGGGATAATACGCCAATATCCCATCTGTTAAATCATCAATTTCGGCTTAAATTTAATCATGATATAGTACGTATATACATACTACGTACCACAGTACTAAATCGACGGAGACTCCATGGCTCGCGGCGGCATCAATAAAGCAGTAGTTCAAACGGCACGCCTGGCGATCCTCGCCCGCGGCGAGAACCCCAGCATCGATGCAGTACGCATCGAGATGGGCAATACAGGCTCGAAAACCACAATTCATCGCTATCTGAAGGAACTGGACGAAAGCGAAAGCCGCCAGACCATCACCGAAGCGCCCATCGACGACGAGCTGGGCGAACTGGTGGCACGACTGGCTCAGCGCCTGAAGGAGAAGGCCCAAGAGCCTATCGACCTGGCCCTGGCGCAGTTCCAGCAACAGAAAGCCGCCCTGCTCGCTCAGGTTGAAGAACTGGAAGCCGCCCACAGCCAGCTCAAGCAACAATTCGATATCCAGGCAGCCGCCCTGGCTGACGAAAGCGCGGCACTGCAAAGCACCCGCTCCAGCCTGCAAACCGAGCAAACCCGCAACGCCGGGCTGAGCCAGGCGTGCAGCGATTACGAGTTGCGGATCAACGACAAGGACGAGCAGATTCGCTCATTGGAAGAGAAGCACCTGCACGCCCGGGATGCTCTTGAGCATTACCGCAACGCAATCAAGGATCAGCGCGAACAGGAACAGCGTCGCCATGAGGGTCAGTTGCAGCAGGTACAGGCAGAGCTACGCCAGGCTCAGCAGAGCGCGATGGTGCGCCAGGACGAGATCACCCAGCTGCATCGCGATAACGAACGCCTGCTGATTGAACATCGAGTGACGGTGAAGGAATTGAACGCACTGCAGGAACAGGCCCGCCAGGACCGCGATCAGCAGCGGCAGCTAAGCGAACAAGTGAACGTGATCGACAGCGAACGCACCCTGTTGCAGGAGCGCTTGCGGGTTGCACTGCTGGAAAGTCAGACGCGCCAGGAAGCGCTGGCCGAGCATCAGCAGGCCAATAAAACCCTGGAGCTGGACCTGGTCAAAGCCCAGGCCAGCATCGAGGCGTTGCGCCTGGCGGCCGTCGTTGCGACGGCGCCAGAGGCAACTACCGAGGGCTGATTACTGCGTCACCGGCGTGCGCATGGTGACGAACTCTTCCGCCGCCGTCGGGTGCACGCCGATGGTTTCGTCGAAATGCTGCTTGGTCGCACCCGCCTTGAGTGCGATCGCCAGGCCCTGCACGATCTCCCCAGCGTCAGGGCCGACCATGTGGCAACCCAGGACCTTGTCGGTCTCGGCGTCCACCACCAGCTTCATCAGGGTCTTTTCCTGACAGTCGGTCAGGGTCAGCTTCATCGGCCGGAAGCGGCTTTCAAAAACCTGCACCTTGTGACCGTCTGCACGGGCCTGCTCTTCGCTCAGGCCCACGGTGCCGATGTTCGGCAGGCTGAACACCGCCGTCGGGATCATCGCGTAATCCACCGGGCGATATTGCTCAGGCTTGAACAGGCGACGTGCCACGGCCATGCCTTCAGCCAGCGCCACCGGCGTCAGTTGCACGCGACCAATCACATCACCAATCGCCAGGATCGACGGCTCGGCAGTCTGGTACAGGTCATCCACCTCGACAAAGCCACGCTTGTCCAACTTGACGCCGGTGTTTTCCAGCCCCAGGTTATCGAGCATCGGGCGCCGGCCGGTGGCGTAGAACACACAATCGGCTTCCAGCACCCGGCCGTCTTTCAAGGTGGCCTTGAGGCTGCCGTCGGCCTGCTTCTCGATACGTTCGATGTCGGCATTGAATTGCAGATCCAGACCACGCTTGGTCAGCTCTTCTTTCAAGTGTGTGCGCACCGAACCGTCAAAACCACGCAGGAACAGGTCGCCGCGATACAACAGCGAGGTCTGTGCACCCAAGCCATGGAAAATCCCGGCGAACTCGACCGCGATATAACCACCGCCGACCACCAGTACCCGCTTGGGCAACTCTTTGAGGAAGAACGCCTCATTGGAGCCAATGGCGTGCTCGCGCCCCGGAATGTCCGGGATCTGCGGCCAGCCGCCAGTGGCCACCAGAATGTGCTTGGCGGTGAAGCGCTCACCGTTGATTTCCACCTGGTGCGGGTCCACCAACCGCGCATGCCCTTCGTGCAGGGTCACGCCGCTGTTAACCAGCAGGTTGCGGTAGATGCCATTGAGGCGGTTGATCTCGCGATCCTTGTTGGCGATCAGGGTCGCCCAGTCGAAGTTTGCTTCCCCCAGAGACCAGCCGAAACCGCTGGCTTGCTCGAAGTCTTCGGCGAAATGCGCGCCGTACACCAGCAGCTTCTTCGGCACGCAGCCCACGTTCACGCAGGTACCGCCCAGGTAGCGGCTTTCAGCCACTGCCACCTTGGCGCCAAAACCTGCAGCAAATCGTGCAGCGCGCACACCGCCGGAACCGGCGCCAATTACATAAAGGTCAAAATCGTAGGCCATTTCACTCTCCTCGGCAGGACAACAGCATACCTGCTTACATGGGACCGAAAAACGAAAAAGCCACCCGAAGGTGGCTTTCCCAGATCAAGCAGGCAACCGTGAATCAGTAAGCCTTGCCAGTCTTGTAGAAGTGCTCGTAGCAGAAGTTGGTTGCTTCGATGTAGCCTTCAGCGCCACCGCAGTCAAAACGACGACCCTTGAACTTGTAGGCAATCACGCAACCATCTTTGGCCTGCTTCAACAGGGCGTCAGTGATCTGGATCTCGCCACCCTTGCCCGGCTCGGTTTCTTCGATCAGCTTGAAGATGTCCGGAGTCAGGATGTAGCGACCGATAATCGCCAGGTTCGACGGAGCATCTTCCGGCGCTGGCTTTTCAACCATGTCGCGTACGCGGATCAGGCCATCGCCGATATCGTCGCCGGCGATCACGCCGTACTTGTTGGTTTCCTGAGGATCAACCTCTTGAACCGCGACGATGGTGCAACGGTACTTCTGGTACAGCTTGACCATCTGGGTCAGGACGCCGTCGCCTTCCAGGTTTACACACAGGTCATCCGCCAGTACCACGGCGAAAGGTTCGTCACCGATCAGCGGGCGGCCGGTCAGGATTGCGTGGCCCAAGCCTTTCATTTGGGTCTGACGGGTGTAGGAGAACGAGCACTCGTCGAGCAGTTTACGGATGCCGACCAGGTATTTTTCCTTGTCGGTGCCCTTGATCTGGTTTTCCAGCTCGTAGCTGATGTCGAAGTGGTCTTCCAGGGCGCGTTTGCCACGGCCGGTCACGATCGAAATTTCGTTCAGGCCGGCATCCAGTGCTTCTTCCACGCCGTACTGGATCAGTGGCTTGTTCACCACCGGCAGCATTTCTTTGGGCATGGCCTTGGTCGCTGGCAGGAAGCGAGTGCCGTAACCGGCTGCTGGGAACAAGCATTTCTTGATCATATGAGTCCTTACAAAGGGCTGTGCGTACGAAATTCGGCGCAGTCTAATCAGGCCGCAGTCACCTTACAATGGGTCCTGCTGGCGTTGCGATGTCAACATAGAGGAAAAATGTCGGCGTAAGTTCCGCCGGCATTCAATCCAGTACCTTCGCCGCTGTTAGAAATCGTCGACTTGTGCCCGTCATTCAAAGGGCTTAAACCTTTTTAGCACGCTTTATGGCGATCGGCACTGACCTGCAACATCTTGCGCCGCCCCGCGCTGTTTGGCGCTATCATTACCGCCTTGAACCAGACAACGAGATTGATAGATGTCAGAACCCAAAGGCGTGAACGGCTACCTGATCACCAAGCGAGCAGATGGCTGGCACTTGATCAACTTCCACGGCGACAGCGTTGCCGGGGCATTCGCGACCGAAGCTCAAGCCTGTGCCGTGGCCGAAGTGTTTGTGGATGAAGCGGGCCATGCGTCGAGCAAGCGTCCCAAAACCAAGTAATACCCGCAGAAACGCCAATCAAGCCTCGTTTATCGAGGCTTTTTTGTGTTTGTCTGTACCTTGATGGCGGTTCGCTATAATCTCGCCTGAAACGCCCCACGACAGTGTCAGCGCTTCCCTTCAACACCCTAATGACGACTCCTACATGAACAAGATCCTGGCACTGATTGCGGTACTGGCGCTTACCGGTGGCTGCACCACCACCTCCGACACCGTGCTGAAAAACGGCGAACAAGGGCTGGCCATCGATTGTTCCGGCGAAGCCAACTCCTGGGCCAGCTGTTATGAAAAGGCTGATGCGTCCTGCGCGGGTACTGGCTACCGGATTGTCGGCACCGAAGGCACACCGGCCCTGAAAGAAAGCGACAAGACCCTGGGCAAGGATGTCGGCAACTACAAGACCCGCAGCGTGACCGTGGTCTGCAAATAATTACATGTGAATTTCGGCGAATTTGATGCCCAGGCCGCGAATGGTCTCGATCAAGTCGTCCAGGCGAGAAAAGGATTCGACTTCGTCCTGGTCATCCACCAGGAAATAGCTGCGGCCGCCGCTCTTCTTGAAGAACACGATCCACTCGCCCGTGTCCGCGGGGTTTTGAATCACATGGGTCGCAGATATATGCCCCCCTGTATGCTGTTCTCTGACTTGCTCACGCTTCATGACTGAACTTCCGAAAAGACAATGCCGCTGATTCAGCGGCATTTTTTGTGGGTGACCGACAGTCTAACGGATGCCTTGGCCGATCAGTACGCCATCGACCGTCTGCCCGTATAGATTGACGCCGTCATTGGCGTGGAATTTCAGCCGGGTTTTCTCCACGGAACCCTCCACCAGGCGCGGGTCCTGGGGGCGCTCGTGGCGGTTGACGTAAGCTGCGACGTCCCAGGCTTGCTGATCGGTCAGGCTGCCGCCCTTGCCCAGGGGCATGTTGTGCTTGATGAAGGACGCGGCGGTGTTGATCCGGTGCATCCCGGCGCCCCAGTTGTAGGAATCTTTACCCCAGAGCGGCGGCATTACGTAGCTGTCACCGACTTTCTGGCCCTGGCCTTCGGCGCCATGGCACACCGCGCATTGGCCCTTATAGACCGCCGCGCCCTGGGCCAGGTCGTAACCCTTGGCGGGTGTCGGCACGTCCGGATAACCACGCCCCGGCAACTCGACGCCCAACGGCGCCTTGCTCGACAGCCAATAGGCATACACCGACAGCGCAGTAATTTCCGGGCTGTCTGCGGCCGGTGGCGTGCCGCCATTCATGCTGAACTGGAAACAACCCTGCAAGCGCTCGGCGAAGGTGTTGACCTTGTCGTTCTTTTTTCGATACGCCGGGTACATCGGGTAGGCACCCCACAACGGCGCGGAATTGGCCAGGCGGCCCTGGTCCAGGTGGCAATTGCTGCAATTGAGGCCATTGCCGACAAATTGCGGCGCCAGGCGCTTGGTGTCGACAAACAGCGCGTATCCCTGTTTGACCAGCTTGCCGTAGGCGTTGTCTGGCAGCTCGCTCTCTTGGGGCGGCTGGAACTGCGCGGCAGCCGTCGAACGGGCGACTGGCTGCAACTGTGACTGGTCTTCCATGGCGATGGTGGCGGCATGGACAGGCACACTGGCGAGGGTTGCCAATAATAAAAGCTTCATGGCCGGGCCTCCTGGCCGCTCAACGACGCAAAATAGGTGGCCACGGCCTGCACTTCTTCAGCGCTGAGGGATTTAGCGATATGGCCCATCAAATCGTTCGGATCGTTATGGCGCGTGCCACTGCGCCAGGCATTCAACTGCGCCGCCAGGTAGGCCGCGGATTGCCCGGCCAGGGGCGGAAATGCGTCGCCAACACCCACGCCGGCCGGCCCATGACAACTGACACACGCCGGAATCTGACGCTCCCACGCGCCTTGCAGAGCAATCTTTTGCGCAGCTTCGGTTGGCATCTCGCTGCGGTACACCGAAACGGCCACCGGCGCAGGCATTGCCGCCAGCTCCCGGGTCACGGCGTTGATTTCCTCTTGCGTCAGGGCGTTGGCCAGCGGCTGCATCACCGAGCTGTTACGGGCGCCGCTTTTAAAATCCTCCAGTTGCTTGCGCAAATACCCCGCCGGCAGCCCCGCTAAACGCGGAAAACCGGCCGCTGCCAGCCCCAGGCCATCAGCCCCGTGACAGGCCACGCACGGCGCAGCTCCTGGCTGCGAACCACCCTGCGTAAATACGTTTTTCCCCTCTAGCGCGTGGGCATTGCCCAACATCAGCAGCAGCGCGCTACCCAACAGAACTCGTTCCAGAGACATCATCACGACTCCATTTTTATAGTTATATGCTTAGGCGAATTAGGCATAAGCCTACAAATGGTAGGGTAATGATTCGATAGCCACAACACCCAGCACTGAAGGAAAACGGCTACGTACTGAAAATCCCACACAAAAAACCCGACACTGCACTGGCAGGTCGGGTTTCTTGGTCGGATTCGAAAGTGGGCGGCTATAGACTCAGCCGGAAATGCAAGCCTCCCCTGCCGCCTTCACGTCACCCGGACGAATAGGCACATTGGACATGCTCTCGTAGAGTTTGATGCTGCTACCGCTGGAGCGCTCTTCAATTTCGAAAATGGCAGACGGATCAGCAGAAAACTTCTGCGGAACGATCACCTGAACGCCATCCTTGTGGGGCTCGATCTGCGATGGCCTACGGGTTTTCGACAGCTTCTGGACGATACACGCCGCGTATTCCTGTGGCTTTTTCCCGGAGATCACTGCCAGCGTCGGTGGGGTCTGCTTGATATCCGCCACCGAAGCACATCCACCCAACGCCAAGGCCAGAACCAACACACTCCACTTCATAAAAAACCTCCGATAAAGACCCTACGACAGCGGGAAAGGTATTTTTCTCCCGTCAATGTAGGATTTATCCCTGATAACTCGGTAAATAACTGTTTTAAATTGTCGAACTCGTCGACGACGGTCCGATAATAAACGTGCTGGGGCTGATAAACTCCATCTTATCCTACGTATCGTTCTGATTTTTCAGAAAAAGCCCTTCTGGAGACACCTCATGAAATTCATCCACCAGCGCGAACACCTCAATGAAGGAGACATTGTCGTCATTGAATGTTCGCAAACGTGCAATATCCGCCTGATGAGCGACGCGAACTTTCGCAGCTTCAAGAACGGTGGCCGCCACACTTACCACGGCGGCGCGTTCGACAAATTCCCGGCAAAAATCACCGCGCCGAGCACCGGCTTCTGGAACATTACCCTGGACGTGGTGACCCGCCGCGCCATCAGCGTGACCAAAAAGCCGACCTTGTCCCACAAGATCCGCATCGTGCGCCGCACCCATTCGAAACTCAGCTGACAGGAATGCCCGTGACAACTACCAAATATGTGATCAAGTACAAACTCAACGGTGAACGCCGCTTCGAATTTGCCCAACTGCAAGCAGGCAGTATCGAGGAAGCCAAGGTCGCGCTGGCGAAAATGCACGATGCCAGCGATGAAATCACCGATATCACTGTGAGCAAGGCCCTGTAATTCGAGCGCAAGCATCGGCGTGTCGTAACGCTGGCGACTTCCTGGACTGGCAGCCCTTATCCGCTGTACGCGGCACACCTTGGGAGTGTTTTTTCACGATGCGCAGTAAGACCGATCCTGGAGCAACCGCCGATTTATTCGCCGACGAGGCCTTGCAGCAGCCCCCGGGACGCGAGCAAATCGGCGAACAATCCTACGTCCTCAGGGGCTACGCCCTGCGCTGGGTCGAGGGTTTGCTGCCGGAACTGCGGCGCGTATTGGCTCAATCGCCGTTCCGGCAAATGGTCACGCCGGGGGGCTTTACCATGTCGGCCGCCTTGAGCAGTTGCGGTGAGCTGGGATGGACAACCGATTCCACAGGTTATCGCTATTCCCCGATCGACCCCAATAACCAAAGACCCTGGCCAGCCCTGCCGGCCACATTGCGCGAACTGGGCGTGATGGCGGCGGCCGACGCGGGCTTCGATGATTTCGAGCCGGATGCCTGCCTGATCAACCGCTATGTGCCAGGCGCGAAAATGTCCCTGCATCAGGACAAGAACGAGCGCTGCTATGCCGCTCCAGTGGTCTCCGTGTCACTGGGTTTGCCGGCGATCTTTCTGTTCGGCGGCCATGAGCGGAGCGACAAGGCGCAAAAAGTCTCGCTGTTCCATGGCGATGTCGTGGTATGGGGCGGTGTGGATCGCTTGCGCTTTCACGGCGTGATGCCGATCAAGCCCGGCACTCATCCGGTCATGGGGCCGCAGCGCATCAACCTGACGTTTCGCACGGCCGGATGAATTTGACCGCAAGCATCGGAGTGATGGGAATGCCCCCGGGGACTAACCTGGCATTCTTCAACCAGGAGCCACCACCATGACCGCGCGCCACGCCACCGAACAAGACCCACGCTGGGCCGCCATCGTCGCCCGCGACGCCAAGGCCGACTTGACCTTCGTCTATGGCGTGAAAACCACCGGTGTGTACTGCCGCCCCAGCAGTTCCGCACGGCGGCCGCGCCCGGAGAACGTCGAGTTCTTCGACACCCCGCAACAGGCCGAAGCCGCGGGCTACCGCCCCAACAAACGTTCGTCGGGCGACCAGACCCAGGTGGCCGCACGCCATGCGCAACTGGTGGCAGCCGCCTGCCGGCACATCGAACAGGCCGAAATCCTGCCGGCCCTTGAAGACCTGGCCACCCTCGCCGGCTTGAGCCCGTTTCATTTCCATCGGGTGTTCAAGGCGTTGACCGGCCTCACACCCAAGCGCTACGCCAGTGCCCATCGCTCGCGCAAGGTCCGCGACGGGCTCAAGGACCAGCACTCGGTGACCGACGCGCTGTACGACGCCGGCTTCAACTCCAACAGCCGTTTTTATGAGGCCGCCGACCAGTTGCTCGGCATGAAGCCTGGCGACTACAAAGCCGGCGGCACCAACACGGATATTCGGTTTGCCGTCGGCCAATGCTCGTTGGGCGCAATTCTGGTGGCGCAGAGCAATCGCGGTGTGTGCGCGATCCTGCTGGGGGATGATCCGGACAAACTGGTGCGCGACCTGCAGGACCAGTTTCCCCGCGCCAATCTGTTGGGCGCCGATCACGACTTCGAACAACTGATCGCCCAAGTGGTGGGCTTTATCGAGGCGCCGGCCCTGGGCCTGGACTTGCCCCTGGATCTGCGCGGCACCGCGTTTCAGGAACGGGTCTGGCAGGCCTTGCGGGAAATCCCGGTGGGGTGCACCGCCAGCTATGCAGAGATTGCCCAGCGTATCGGCGCCCCGACCGCCTATCGCGCCGTGGCCCAGGCGTGCGGTGCCAACAGCCTGGCCGTGGCGATTCCCTGCCATCGGGTGGTGCGCGCCGACGGTAATCTATCGGGCTACCGCTGGGGCGTTGAGCGCAAGCGGCAGTTGCTGGAGCGCGAAAGCCCGGCCGGTGCCTGACGACCGCTACAAGCGTTTGCGCTTGCGAAACTCGGCCACCTTGTGCCGGTTGCCACACAGCGCCATGCTGCACCAGCGGCGCTTGTGGCCCTTGGTCCGGTCGTAGAACCACAGCACGCACTCGGGGTGTTCGCAGGTGCGGATCAGGCCGAAATCCCCTTCCACCAGCAACGTCGCCGCGGCTTCGGCGATCGGCGCCAGGAACTGCTCAGCGGTTTGCTGTTTGCGCTGGCGCTCCAGGCGCAACTCGCCCGGCGCCGGCCAAGCCAGCTGCGGATGGCTGACGGCCTTGCGCAAAAATGCATTCAACGCAGCAGGATCACCCTGCTGGCCGGCCTTGCGTTGCTCCAGCAACAGCCGGATCACTTCCCGCAACCCCCGCGCCGCGCCCAGTAAAGCGCCCTCCTCGAATACCGGCACCGCGCCCTCTTCGCACCAGCCCAGTCGCACCAGCCAGCGTTCGACATCGGCGTCGCCTTGCCAGAATTCAACGGGCACACCGTCGACATTCGCCCGGGTGTTGAGCATGTCCAACACCGGATGGTCAGCCAGAACGTAAGGTTCCAGCGGGGATGGTGTGATGGCGATCATGGCGAATCCTCTTCAAGTCCGCGTCATCGTAACCGCTGACAAGGCTTTTGGATAGTTACCAAACACGTCGACAAGTAACCCATTAAAATAATTTGACAGGTTACTTTTCCGAGCGCAGCCTGTAAAACCAGTAACCCACCAAATCAATTTATCCAGTTACACAGAGGATTCCGATCATGTCGATTTCAGCCCCCGTTGTGCGCTACCAGCATGTTGATGCCGATGGCGTGCGCGTGTTCTACCGCGAAGCCGGCGACCCGTCTGCGCCCGTGCTATTACTGCTGCACGGTTTTCCCAGCTCGTCCCATATGTACCGTGACCTGATCCCGCTGCTCGCCACCCGCTACCGGGTCATCGCCCCCGACCTGCCGGGTTTCGGCTTCACCGAAGTCCCAGCCGAACGCAATTACCACTACAGCTTCGACAACCTGGCGATGACCGTCGGCCATTTCGTCGACGCCCTGCAGCTCAGCCGTTACGCCCTTTACGTGTTCGACTATGGCGCGCCGGTAGGCCTGCGCCTGGCGGTAGCACACCCGGAACGGGTCAGTGCGCTGATATCGCAGAACGGCAATGCCTACCTGCAAGGTCTGGGTGACGCCTGGGACCCGATCCGGGCCTATTGGGCCGAGCCCAGCCCAGCCAATCGTGAGGTGATTCGCAACGCCGTCATCAGCCTGGAAGGTACGCGCTATCAATACCTGCATGGCGTCCCGCAACCGGAGCTGGTTGCGCCTGAGTCCTACATGCTCGATGTGCTCCTGATGCAGCGTCCCGGCAACGACGAAATTCAGTTGGACCTGTTTCTCGACTATCGCAACAACCTGACGCTGTACCCGGCGTTCCAGGCATTTTTCAAGGCCACGCAAGTGCCGACGCTGGTGATCTGGGGCCAGAACGATCCCTTCTTCATCCCGCCGGGTGCCCGTGCCTATCAAGGCGATAACGCCAACGCCGTGGTGGAATTGCTCGACACCGGCCACTTCGCCCTGGAAACCCACGCGGCGCATATCGCCCAGCGGATTCATGCGGTGCTGGGCGCAGCTATCAACTGATAGCTGCCCACGAAACCCCGGATTCGTCCAGTGAATAATACAGACTGGCCGGGTGCTGCATGGCCCTGCTAAAACGATGGAACAGCATTCCACCGTTGGAGAAGCGTCCCATGAGCACCTGGCCAGACACCCGAATTCTTGACCTGCTGGGCATTGAGTTGCCGATCATCCAGGCGCCCATGGCGAATGCCACGAGCACCGCCATGGTGATTGCCGCCAACCAGGCCGGCGCCCTCGGTTCGATGCCGGCAGCAACGCTCAGCATCGAGCAACTGCGCGAAGCACTCACCACGATTCGCCAGGCCAGTTCACGGCCGCTGAACGTGAATTTCTTCTGCCATCAGCCGCCGGCGCCGGACGCTGATCGCGACCTTCAGTGGAAGAACCTGCTGGAAACCTACTACCGCGAACTGGGCGCCGACTTTGACGCCCCGACGCCCGTCTCCAACCGTGCACCGTTCAACGACGCTGCCTGCAAAGTGGTGGAAGAGTTCCGCCCGGAAGTCGTGAGTTTTCACTTCGGCCTGCCGGAAAAATCCCTGCTGGACCGGGTCAAGGCTACCGGGGCGAAAATACTGTCGTCGGCCACTACGGTGGAAGAAGCCCTCTGGCTGGAACAGCATGGCTGCGACGCAATCATCGCCATGGGCTACGAAGCCGGTGGCCATCGCGGGATGTTCCTCAGCGACGACCTGAATAGCCAGATCGGCACCCTGGCGTTGGTGCCACAGATCGTCGACGCCGTCAGCGTGCCGGTAATCGCGGCCGGCGGTATCGGCGATGCGCGGGGCATCGTCGCGGCCTTTGCCCTGGGCGCGTCGGCGGTGCAGATCGGCACGGCGTACCTGTTTACCCCCGAGGCCACCGTCTCGAAGTCACACCACCACGCGTTGCGCAACGCCCAGGCCAGTGAAACCGCGCTGACCAACCTGTTCACCGGGCGCCCGGCGCGGGGCATCATCAACCGGGTAATGCGTGAGTTGGGCGCGATCAACCCCACAGCACCTGCGTTCCCGTTGTCTGGCGGTGCATTGATGCCATTGAAAGCCAAGGATGAAGCCGGCTTCAGTAACTTGTGGTCGGGCCAGGCGTTGCGCCTCGGCAAGGACATCTCCACTTATGACCTGACGCTGGAGCTGGCCGCGCAAACCCTGGAAAAAATCGGCCGACGCTGAACCTGAACTCCCGGGACAACTTTGCACTGTACCGGCAGTGGCCAACCGCTATATATTCTCATACATAGCGATAGCCACCTCTGCCTATAACAAGCCGCAAAGTCGGTAACCCCCAAGGAGCTTCTTGATGATGATTCGCGCCTCACGCCTGGCACCCACGGCCCTCGCCACCCTGATCGCCGCGTTTGCCTTTTCCTCGGCGAATGCCGATGAAGTCCAGGTGGCGGTGGCCGCCAACTTTACCGCCCCGATCCAGGCAATTGCCGCCGACTTTGAAAAAGACACCGGCCACAAGCTGGTCGCCGCCTACGGTGCCACCGGCCAGTTCTACACCCAGATCAAGAACGGCGCGCCGTTTGAAGTGTTCCTCAGCGCCGACGACACCACCCCGCAGAAACTCGAAGCCGAAGGCGACACCGTCAAAGGCTCGCGCTTTACCTACGCAGTAGGCACCCTGGCGCTGTGGTCGGCCAAGGAAGGCTACGTGGATGCCAAGGGCGAAGTGCTGAAGAAAAACCAATTCCAGCACCTGTCCATCGCCAACCCGAAAGCCGCGCCTTACGGCCTGGCCGCCACCCAGGTACTGGCGAAGGAAGGCCTGACCGAGAAGGTCAAGGACAAGATCGTCGAAGGCCAGAACATCACCCAGGCCTATCAGTTCGTGTCCACCGGCAATGCCGAGCTGGGTTTTGTAGCGCTGTCGCAGATCTACAAGGACGGCAAGGTCACCAGCGGTTCCGCCTGGATCGTGCCGTCGTCGATGCACGACCCGATCAAGCAGGATGCGGTAATCCTCAACAAGGGCAAGGACAGCGCCGCTGCCAAGGCCCTGGTTGAATACCTGAAAGGTCCGAAAGCCGCCGCCGTGATCAAGTCCTACGGGTACGAGCTGTAAATGCCGCTGTCGAGTGCCGATTTTTCCGCGATCTGGTTGACCGTGAAGCTGGCGTCACTGACCACGGTGATCCTGCTGATCATCGGCACTCCAATCGCCCTGTGGCTGTCGCGCACCCGTTCGTGGTGGCGCGGCCCCATCGGCGCGGTGGTGGCCTTGCCGTTGGTGTTGCCGCCCACGGTGATCGGCTTCTACCTGCTGCTGACCATGGGGCCCAACGGCTATTTCGGCCAGTTCACCCAATGGCTGGGCCTGGGCACCTTGACCTTCAGCTTCGCCGGGCTGGTGATTGGCTCGGTGATCTATTCCATGCCGTTTGTGGTGCAGCCGTTGCAAAACGCCTTCTCTGCCATCGGCACCCGCCCGCTGGAGGTGGCCGCCACCTTGCGGGCCAATCCCTGGGATACATTTTTCACGGTGATCCTGCCCCTGGCGCGTCCGGGGTTTATCACCGCGTCGATTCTCGGCTTTGCCCACACCGTCGGTGAGTTCGGCGTAGTGCTGATGATCGGCGGCAATATTCCAGACAAGACCCGGGTGGTCTCGGTGCAGATCTACGACCACGTCGAAGCCATGGAATATGCCCAGGCCCACTGGCTGGCCGGGTCCATGGTGGTGTTTTCATTCCTGGTGTTGTTGGCGCTCTACTCCAGCCGCAAAACCAAAGCGGGCTGGAGCTGATGTCGATGATCAAGGTGCGCCTGCAACTGAAGTATTCCGGGTTTGCCCTGGACGTCGACCTGCAACTGCCCGGTCGCGGGGTGACGGCGCTGTATGGTCATTCCGGCTCCGGCAAGACCACCTGCCTGCGCTGCATCGCCGGGCTGGAACGGGCTGAAGAGGGCTTCGTGCAGATCAACGACGAAGTCTGGCAAGACAGCCGCAAAGGGTTGTTCGTGCCACCCCATAAACGCGCCCTGGGCTACGTGTTTCAAGAAGCCAGCCTGTTCCCGCATTTGTCGGTGCTGGCCAACCTGGAATTCGGCCTCAAGCGCATCCCGCGCCAGCAGCGGCGAGTCGACTTGGCACACGCGACTGAGTTGCTGGGCATCGGCCACCTGCTGGGCCGTCATCCGCAGCACCTTTCCGGCGGTGAACGCCAGCGCGTCGGCATCGCCCGCGCCCTGCTCACCAGCCCGAGCCTGTTGCTGATGGACGAACCGTTGGCGGCGCTGGACAGCAAACGCAAAAGCGAAATCCTGCCGTACCTTGAACGTTTGCACGACGAGCTGGAGATCCCCGTGCTGTACGTCAGCCATGCCCAGGACGAAGTGGCCCGCCTGGCCGATCATATCGTGTTGCTCAGCGACGGCAAGGCCCTGGCCAGCGGCCCCATCGGCGAAACCCTGGCGCGGCTCGACCTGCCCATGGCCTTGGGCGACGACGCCGGCGTGGTGATCAACGGTACGGTCTGCGCCTACGATGAGCATTACCAGTTGCTGACCCTGCAACTGCCCGCGAGCCAATTGCAGATGCGCGTGGCCCACGCACCGCTGGCGCTGGGCAAACCGTTGCGCTTCAAGATCCAGGCGCGGGACGTCAGCCTCAGCCTGCAGGCCGAGGAACACAGCAGCATCCTCAATCGCCTGCCGGTGACGGTGACCCAAGAGATTCCTGCGGACAACGCAGCCCATGTGCTGGTGAGCCTGGATGCGGCCGGCACGCCGCTGCTGGCGCGCATCACCCGCTACTCACGGGACCAGTTGCAACTGCATCCCGGCCAGACGTTGTGGGCGCAGATCAAGGCCGTGGCGGTACTGGCCTGAGTTGCACTGTGCGTCGTTCACAGCGGCTTGGTCAGCCCAGTATCAGGCGCTGAACACGCCTCCACCTGCGGCATCAGACGTATATCCACCCGCCGGTTGGCTGCTCGTCCGGATGCGGTGTCATTGCTGGCGATCGGCTGCTTGCCTGCCGCCCCCTGGACAGCAAAGCAATTATCCGCAAGATCGCCCATACGCTGCATCCAGTCGCGTACCGCCGAGGCACGGGCGTAGGAGAGTTGGAGGTTCTGTTCGGCGTCACCGGTTGTGTCGGTATGCCCGACAATCACGATCAACCAGCCCGGCTGGGCCTTGATGTTGACCAATGCATTGATCAGCACCTTGGTCGAGCCGGGCTTGAGTTCGGTGCTGCCGGCATCGAACAGCGACAGGCTATCCAGGTGCACCGTGTCGGGCACCGCCGGTTGCGGCTGGACACGCTGATCAATCCACCAGCGGTACCCACCAGCCAGCGCCACTAAGGTGATCAATGCAAACAGCCACAAAGCGATACGACGCTTTCGGGAGGTCGCGGGTGGCAACTCCGGCATTGGATGGGCGGGCAGAATCACCACCGGCATCACAAAAGCCGGTTCCGGAGCCCTCATCAGTATCGGGCCCGTTCCACCTGCATGTTGGGTTCGCTCCAAGCGTTGCATCAAGCTACCAACCTGATGACTCAGGGCCTGCAAGCTGACCAGAGGCGCTTGCCCCTGGCGTTCCAATTGCGCCGCCAGTTGATCCAGTTCGCGGCCCAGGCGTTTAAGCACCGGCAGTGTCTGACAGGTCACTTCCAGGCTGCGCAGCAACGGCTGCCATTGGCCAAACAGCCAGGCAAGAATACCCAAACGCACCGGAGCCTTAGGCGGCCACACCGTAGTCCATTCGCGGCATAACGCCTCGATCAGCGTCACTCCTTGGGCCATGCCCTCCAGGCCGTAGCGTTGGCTGCGCGCCAACGCATAAGAGGCGGCGGTTTGTAGCTCCGCACCGTTGTTCTGAAACAACGTCAGGCACAACTGCTCAACCCTGGCCCAGTCAACCTCCGGGCACGCCGGATGGCTCAGCTTGGCCAACTCATCACGCAGGGCGGTGAATTCACCAAAACCTCGCGGGTCACCCCCCACTCGAATACGCATTTCAAATAACGCTGTCATCCAGCTTCCCTTCCGTTGCAGGCTTACGGCTTTGCCAGGTAGTCCTGCTGCCTTAAATGACGAACCAATACGTTGCCCTCGGGTGCCAGGGTTGTGCCGAAGGTCGCGCGCTCGCCGTTTTTCAGTTGGACATCGAGGGCATATTCCAGATGACCTGGCTGGGTCTGGGGCAGCAGTTTGATGTAAACGGCTTCCAGGCGCGGTTCGTACTTGAGCAACGTGTTGACCAGCGTGCCCATCAACCCATGTGCCGAGCCAGGCAGCCCTTGCAGGGTCTGCGCCATGTCCGGCAGGCCATAATCCGGCAGGTGGCTGAGGGATCCCGCCCGGCTGTTGAGAATGCGCCGCAGGTTATCCAGCACCGATAACGTGTGTTGGTCCTCTTCCCGGACGCGGTACAGGTCCAGTTCGCCGTCGAAATTCTGCAAAAGCATTTCGTAAAGCGAAGGGTTCAGTTCGCTCACGACTTACTCCTGTGCCGATGGCTTCAGCGCCAGTCGATGGTTGCCGAGCTCAATCACCCTTGCCCGGTCCGGGTCAAGATCGTCGCGGCTCAGGGTCAGGCGCCACGTGTTCATCCGGGTATCGGGCGTGCGGAACAACGCCACCACGGTGACGAATTGAGCGTCTTTATCCAGCGGCACATCCAGCTGTGCGCCCTCCCCAGGTTTGATCACTAAGGCGTGCTGGTCCAGCAGGTCGGCACGCAGCACGTTGTCAGCATTGCTCAACACGCTGTCGTAGGTCGCCTTGTCCATGGTTGTGTTGTCGCGCAGTTGATACACGCGCACTGCCGTCGGCACAGTCAGGCCTGTCATGTCCATCACATCAGTGTTGGTCCCTGCTCGGCCGGTAAAGTCCAGATGCAGGGTGTTCACTTGCTTATAGAAGATAGCCTTGGCCACAGACGTGGTGGTATCGCTCACCGTCTGAGTCAGCCCGCATCCACTCAGCAATGCGCCAAGCAGCGCCACTCTCAATAGATTAAAAACCGTACGCAACATGCTGTGCCTCTCTAAACCGGGGGTTACTGTGCAGGCCTTGGTATCGGCCCAGATTGATGGTGATGGTTGGGTGTTCCTCAATCTGCAAGGCCTCGCTGCCCAGCCCCAATACGCCGGTCATGCCCAACAGCACCGGCGGGCCACCCAATACGGGGTTGGGGAGGCTGTTTATCGGCAGCGACAGTTGCAATTTCGCGGTGCAACGCCAGCCCAGATATACCCGCAGCAACACCAGCAAGTCGCTGTGCAATGGGTTGCCCGGCAACCAGCCCCGCGCTTCGGTCAAGTCCTCGGTGAACAGCGCGAGATTCAACTGACTGTTGGCATCAACGCCGACGCTGCCCAACGGCGTCCCCTGGGACAAACTCACCGGATGCCGCCTCGACAGGCTGGCCGGCAGAACCAACGCTACTTTTTGCGGCTCATGGGGCGTCACCCGTACCTCGGTGTTGGGCGCCAACAGCTTGACCAATGCACTGATGCCTTCGGCATTGCGGGTGGGCAGCCGCATGACGCCGAGCAACGCCAGGAAGCGTGAAACCGGCGTGGCAATCTGTTTGGCGGTTCCGGGAATCCCGAGGCCGATCAGTCCCAGCAGGCATTGTGAAGTTGCGTCAGTGCCACCCGCCTCGAACGTCGCCGGGTATGAATACTTGCGCCAGATACGATAGAACTGGGTGAAGATCCGGTGGTTGAAAATATCCAGGAACGCCTCCAACGCTTCATGGCCTTCTCGACGCTGGGCGATATCGTCAAGGAAGCTCGTTGGCATCGGCGAGTCGACGCCGTAAAGCCCCATCAGGCACGTGCGAACCGTGGCAGGCAGTTCAGGCTTGTCCTCACACGTCTCGATGGCCTTTAGTTCCCCCGCAGGAAATCCCATGCCGGGGTCAGGCCGAAAGCGCACCGGGTCATCCGCAGGGTGCGCGGTACTCCCCAGAAGCGGCTGATCGGGCAAGGCTTTTTCCAGCAACTGGCAGAACCGGTAGAGGTTGGCCTCGGCGATCCGTCCGCCCAGGGCCTCAAGTAAACCGGCGGCTTTCAGCCGGGAATACGCTGACTGTGGTTCTCGTTCCATCGCAGGCACTTTCCAGTAGGTTGCAGGATCAGCGTGAGCTGGTTGAACAAATGAATATCGGCATACAAGCCAAAGAAACGATGGAGCATCTCGCCGAACAGGCTGATGTCGCCCTCCCCTGAAAAACCATTGGCATCGAGGACGATTTCGATATCCACCCCACGCAGCAGAAAGCCTTTCTCGAAGCGCTGAACCAGATGGTGGCGCACCTCGACAATCGCCTCCAGGCGACGCCTGTTCAGCTCACTGCCGGTCCAGTCGTACAACGCCAGGGTGCCGCGCAGCACCTCGGCATTGTCGAGCATCGGCAGGAAGTTGGACCCCAGATGGCTGAGTACGCGCCAATGAAAACGATCACGGCTGGGTGGGTAGCACGGCAAGCTGGGTGCACACAGGTTGCGGACCCGCAAACCGGTTTGGGTGGACTGCACGACGGTGTCGAGCAAGGTGCTTTGCAGGGCCTTGCGGGGTAACAGGCCGTTGGTGCCGGTCAAGCGTAACGACAGGCTCTCATGGTTACCCAGTTGATCCTTGTCGAAACCGTCACCGCCGAGGATCAGCCAAGTGTCATGCAAGCCCTTGGCCGAACGTTTTAAACGGGTATGGAAATACCATTCAGGCGCGTCATCACGCAGCAAGCCGCCCTTGTGGCGAAAGCTACTGAAAGGCACATAGTCGTGGCGTACGTTGCTCTTTGACGAGGTCACCTGGTCGACCGAATAAATTTCCGTGTGACCGTCCTGCAAGCGCATGGGCCGCAGCAGGTAGTCAGTTTGCAAAGGCTCCAGGTTCAGCGGGTCGGCCTCCAGCGGGAACAGATTGATCACCGGCACCGCATGCAGGCGAATGTGTTCGCGGCTCACACTGAATTCACGCGGCCATGCCTCACGCAACACCACGTCCAGTTCGAACCAGGGTGTACCGGCGTCGGGGCTGAGTTGTTCAAGACCACACAGGGTCACGAACATGAACTTCTCGCGAAACGTGAAGTACTCCAACAGCAACTGGTAGCCGCTGAACGCGCTATCGCCCTTGGGCCACAAGCGATCTTCATCGGCGAACCCCTTGGGCACAAAATGGCCGTCCAGTGCGTGGCGTTCCTGCTGTTCCGGCCAACGCACGTACAGCGCCTGGGTGTTCAGCGTCAACGCCTGGTGCAACGCGCTGGCCAGTGGCGCATCGGCACTCAGGTACAGCGGCAGGCGGCTCAGGTCGATCTGGCTCCAGTCCGACAATGCGCCACAGGCAAAGCGCAGGCGCAGTAGCGAACGGCCGTCTGGCTCATACGCCAGTCGCACCGACTCCAGGGCCAGTGGCTGCAAGGTCAGATCCTGAGTGGTGGTGTAACGACAACGGGTGCCTTGTGGGCCGATGGGTTGGGACAACACTTCAAAGCCCTTGCCAATTGACTCGCTGCGTTTCATCTGCGCCAGCTCCGGTACCAGCTCGATCACCGACAGCGACGGAATGGTGCGCAAATAGTGCGGCCACAACAGGCTGACCAGTCCTTCGGTCAGCTCCGGCAAGTCATCATCAAGTTTCTCCCGTAGACGCCCCATCAAGAACGCAAACCCTTCGAATAGCCGCTCCACATAAGGGTCTTGCGCACCCGGTCGATCCAGGTTGAGCTGGGCCGCGCGTTCCGGGAAGGCTTCGGCGAACTCCTTGCCGGCCTCGCGCAGGTAACGCATTTCGGCGTCGTAGTAGTGCAGTGTCACATTATCCATGCTCAAGGAAGACTCCAGATGAAAAAGGGTTAGCTGCACAGCACAGCCGCGCTGACCGGATCGATTGCGACCAGCGCTGCCAGCAGCGCCTCGGTGCGCCGGGTCAGGGAGGGTTTGTCGGCATCGGTGCGTTGCGCCTTCAGACGCAACAGCTTGAGCAGGCGTGCCTTGACCTCGAAGTTCAGCTGCGGCTCCCACACAGCCAACCCGTGGTGCTGCGCGCTGGCGTCCAGCTCTCCAAGCAGATGCATGGCCAGGTCGTTCTTGCCGTAGCACTCCGCCACGCGCGCCATCAACAGGCGCAGCAGCCAGCGCTGGCGGCCGGTCTGCACGTCGGGCCGGGCAGCCAGCCACGCGAGTGCGACGTCTACGCCGTCGCTGTCGGCCTGCGCCAGGGCCTCACTCTCCAACGACAGAATGTCTGCGTCCGCGCTGCTTGGCGCCGCCTTCGGTGCGGGCAACCATTGCTGCCCGCGATTGCCACTGACGTGCTGGGTGATCCAGTCACGGGTCATCTCGTCCGCGAACGGCGTGCCGTCGTTCCAGTGCAACAGTTCCAGGCCCGGCAGGCGGTCAAGGAACATACCCAGGTCACGCTTGATGATGTCCGCCCAACTGTCTTGCGGCGCGGGCTGCTTGCTGAGTGCCTGATAGAGGTACCACTGCAAATCCAGCCAAAAATGGTTCACGCCTTCGGCGTATATCCGCTCGACCTGATCGAGCAGTTCAGTCCAGCTCTGTTGCAGGTACAAGCGCTTGAGCTGTGCCCGATAGTCACCACGGGGGGGCGCCAGCCGCGTATTGCCGCTGGCTTCCTCAGGCGGCGCCTGGTGCACCGTGTCCCAGCGTAAACTCTTCATCAGCCGATGGGCCGCCAGCCAACCCTGGGGCTGCTCGCGCAAATAACCCGCCAGCGCCCTGCCGCTGTCCAACAGATCGCGCCCGGACTTGATGGCCGTGGCGGTCGACGCCGTGTGCACATTCGACTCATGGCTGGCGCTGTGCTGCGGCACCAACGCATCCACCCCGCCGGACTGCATCAACCGGGCGGACAGTGCACCGTACAACGCCCCCAAGGCGGGTCGCTGATCCTGTGGCCAGGCTTCAAGCCCGCGTTCCAGCCAGGCCAGCGCCGCCACCGTGCGCTCCGCTTCGCTGCGCACCACTTCGGGGTACAGCGACAGACTGTCCAACACCTTGCCGCTGGCCAGCCACTCCAGGGCCATCTTGCGGCTATTGGAACGCACAGGCAGTACATCGGCGGCGAAACGCTCCACCAATGCAGCAAGCAACGTCAGGCCATCAGCCAGTCCGGCCTCCCCGTCCTTTTGCAAGCGCGCCCATAGGTAATAGGTGGCCACGCGCAGGTCTTTGCAGGTGTGGACCAGCAGCTTTTCTGCCAGTTGAGCCACCCGCTCCGCATCCGCGCCGGACAGTTGGTTGATCTCCTCGCGCATGCGCTGAAAGTCATCGTCATAGCCTGGGTCTTCGCCTGCCGGCGAGTGGGGGCTGATGGGGTGGAGCCAGGGTTGCCAGCGTCCGGCCTGACTAAGAGCCAAGGCGAGAGGGTCGCGACTGCCTAGACATTGGGTGATTAAGGTATGCAGGCTCATTCAAAGCCCTCGTTCCGTGCATAGGGTTCTGCTACAGCGCCCTCGTTGAGGAATATCTGCGGCGGCAGCGTGAAGCCCCGCAGCTTGAGCAACGCCAGCGGCCCGGCGTCCAGTTCGGTGCGCAGGTGCCAGGTCAGGTTCAGGCCGTCAGGCGCTTTCAGGACCATGCGGTAACGGCTCTCACCGTCGTCCAAGGGGGTGACCTGAGCTTTCTCCAACAGGCGAATCAGGCCCCAGGTGCCCTGGTAATCGCCGAACAGGCGCTCGCCGGTGTGGACGCTGGTCCAGCTCAGGCTCGCCCCTGGGTAGTCGCTGCGCCCCGGCCAATTGAAACGCTGCCAGCTTTCTTTCTGGTTGAAGTAGTGGTGCCGTTCGCCGTTGAGGATGAAGGTGGTTTGCACGATGTCCCGGGCGGCCTTGCCCTGGAGTTCGAAGCTCAAGCCCATGCCGCCGTCGGTATAGATCACGTCGGCCAGATGACTCAGTTGATTGATCGCCGCCAGAAACTGCGGATTGATGCGTAACCCCTGACTATGACGCGGGTCGGCGACCCAGCGACTGCCTTCCTTGCGCAGCACGCCACTTAGTTGGCTGCGCAAAAACTGTTCGATGCGCCCGGAGTCGGCGCGGATCATCTGGCCCAGCATGGGCAGCGAGGAATCACTGCTGGTTTGTGCAAACGGGTAGCGCCCGGTGAACGCACTCTGCCAATCACGCACAATCGAACGCTGCCACTGACGATTGAGGCCCGCAGCCGAAGGTTGCAACACCCGCTGCCAGGCTTCGTCCAACGGCTGCACAAACAGGGTGTGGCCGATCCCGTTCCATTCAGCCCCCAGACTGGCCGCGACCAGGCTGCCGTAGGCCTGGGTTTGCGTCAGGTCTACGCTTTTGCCCTGAAACACGGTTTGCGCCAGTGCCTGGGTCATTTCCTGCGGGTCGGGGGCGTTGCTCACTTGCTGCAGTTTCAAGCGCAGCCGGGTGACACGGGTCAGGAACGCTTGCAGACTCAACCGGTCGTTGTCGGCCTTGCCCTCCGGGTCTTTGCCCAGCAGGGTCAACAATGGGCCAAAGGTGGCCTCCAGCGGACTGCGCGGTGCGTGTGCCAGTGGGTCTATCACGGGCGCCTTGTCGTTGCCGATCAGCTTCTGTGCGGATTGCACCAGCGAGTCGGCCAGGGCCTGGCTGCGGGTGCCGGCTTGCCCTTGATAGGCCAGTGTGTTCATCAGGGCAATCAAGGGCGATTGGCGAACATCCGTCATCAGCGTCAGTTGGTCGATCACCTCACTCAGGCTGCTGGCCTGGTTCCAGCGCAGGCTGTTGAGAACATCCAGCCAGGCACTCGCGTAGTCCTGGAAGTAACGTTCAGTGAGGCGTTCCCTGAGCACATCCGGGGTCAGTTGGGTGGCAATATCGGCTTGGTTGTCGCTGAGTACCCAGTCGATTTCTTCACGGCGTGCCTCGGCGATATCGTCAATGGCCTGACGGACCTGCCCTTCCCAGGCCTGGCGGGTGAACACGCCAGGCACATGGGCGTTGGTATGGAATAGCGCCAGTGCATCCGTTTCACCGACCATACTTTGCACGCCCAGCGCCGGGTATTGATTGGTCGCTGCGTCGAGGACCTGCTGGTAAAGATGGGTTTCGGCGTTGCGCTGGCCCAACTGGCTGAGCAGGACCTGACGGGCTGACGACACCAACCTCGCATCGGCCTGGATCGCCCAACCGGGATGTGCCGCCAAGTGTTCGCCATAGAACCGCCAAAGGTTAGGCGACAGACCGTCGCGCACTGGCTCGGCGTTGGCCAACGTGTTGACCAGGAAGGCGGCGTCGGCTTTTGCCGGGCGCGCCATCATCAGGTAAGCCTTCAACTGTTCGTAGGCCGCCTGAGCACGCTCCGCCCGTTGTTCGCTGCCAGGAGGCAGGCTGATCAACGCGTTGAGCTGGCGTTGCAAATGGGCGGCGGTCGGGTCTCGGATCAAGCGGTTATTGGCTTCGACGTAGCGCGGCCACAACGCATCGAGCAGCGCCTGATTGTGGTTCAGGCCAAAGCGCTGGTACCAGGGAGCGCCGTGCTCAGCGCGGTAGGCCAGACGGTCCAGTTCGCGCACCAGTTCGTTCAGCGCCCTCAGTTGCTCGTCGCGACTTGCCGCCTGCTGCACTGCAGCCAATGAGGTTTTTACCTGGGCGATCTGTACACGGTTGCTGGCGAAGGACAGCAGCAACCCGGCGCCCCACACCAGCGCCAAACCCAATATCAACGCATACCCGACTCGCGGTGCGCTCCAGCCCAGGCGACGATGGCCAGGGTTATCGCCGAGTACACCGCTCCAGACCGGGGCCACCGACCAGTCATGTTGCCGATCATGGGGTGATGGCTGCACCGGCAGGCTGAACCACAGGCCACGCAGCGGCACATCATGGGCAAACGTATCGCCGAAAGGCGCCAGTGTGTGACGCCAGCGGGCGATGCCCTCGCTCTGCAAATCCTGGGACAGGCGCAGCAGAAAATCATGTTTCATCACCGTGCTGATCTGCGCCAGGCCCTCGCGACGCAGAGGCTCCAGCAAGCCGGTCAGGCAGGTTTCCAGCGCTGGCGCCGAGAAACGCTCGGGCAGCAGGCAGCCCACTGGGCGCGCCTTGCGCGTGTCCTGAGGCCACTCACTGTCGCAAACCTGCCAGAGGTATAACGGCAACTGCCACTTCAGGTCGCTGGCCAGGCGCTGTACTTCGCGCACGCCTGCGGCCATTGCCGCGTCATCGGCGGTTTGGGTTTTATTCAGCGCCCAGACCACACCGTCCAGTGCGCGCCAGCGGCTCAGGCCATTCCATTGTTGAGGGAATAATTGATCCAGCCTGGCCTGGGCACTGCCGCCCCACAGCAGGACGGTGCCTTGGCCTGCCAGCCACTGCTGAGCGGCCAGGGCCGGAGCGATGGCTTTGATTTGATCGGGTTCGCCGATGACTAAAAGCAGACGGACTTTGCGGCGCCAGAAATAGCCATAGCGCTTGCCCAGGTGCTTGCGCAACGCTTCTGCCTTAGCCTCAACTGGCGATGAGGGTTGCTGGTTCAATCGCGAGGTCGGCGTTTCGGCAACCGACCCCACAACCCGCCCCGCCAGGCGAAGCGCCAGACGATCCCAGGCCAGCAAAACGACTGGGCAGAACCAGCAAAGCGCGAACCACACCCCCAGCCCCCACAGCAGCAATTGCCTGATGGGAATTTTCGGCCAGCCCAGATAGCCGCTGCACAAGCCATACAACAGGCCACCGAGCAGCACCACCAGCGTCATGATCAGCAGATAACCCAACCCCACGCGCACCAACGAGCCCTTGCTTACGTCCTTAACTGTTGCCATGAGGCACCGCCACTCCAATCGCCAATCGTTTGTTTCCATCCTGGCTCAGCCAACCACAGGGCTGACCAGCCACTCCTGCTTGAAGCAACGCCAGGGACATCCCGATAAACGGCGCCAGGTCTGCCAGCACACCCCATTGCTCCGTCAGTTGATGTTCCACCGCCGACCAACCGCCCGCCACGAATGCGTCCTGGCTGGTTTTATCCAACGCCAGGCAGGTGTTTGGCGGCGCTTGCAACCCGGCGTAACGCTGCAACTGCGTACAGAGTTCGGCTGGCGACTCGCCCGCCTGGTACTCACCCCGATGCAACAACTGCCGGCCCTGTCGGCTTACCCGCCAGAGGAAGCCGGCTTCGCCGGGCAGTTCGCCTTCGTCGGTGCTCTGCACCGACACCACGCCGGCGCACAGCACCCAATCGCCCTCGTCACGGCAATCGCGATGATAGGTATCGATCAGGTCATCCAAATCAGTCAGGTTCTGTAATGGCAAACGGGGCTCCGGCAACACCAGTCCCGCTCGGGCCAACGCCTCTGCGAAAGCCGCCCGGTTGCTCTCATCCCCCACCCAGGCAACCGCCCGTAACTGCGGCCAGCACTCCGGTAACCCATGGAGCGTCAGGCTCAAGCGAGCCAGGCGCTGGGCCAAGGCAGGGGCACGCTCGGTGATCACCCCCAACGACAGCGCACACCGCAGCCTGGGCTGGGCGGCGCCGGGTATCGCCAAGGGTGGCTGGGCGCCGCGCATCACATTCAGGTAGTTTTCTTGCCTGTCACCCGCAGGGCCCAGCAACAACACGTCCTGCACCGGCAAACCGAGAGAACGCCGTTGCCACCAACGCTGCAGGGTGGCTTCCACGGTGCGCAGATACACCTTGCGGTTGAACAGCTCAATCTGCCAAGCCAACACGCGCACAGCCAGCACCAGCGCCCCGCACAGCGGCAACACTGCACCCCAGAGCCATGACTCCAGGCGCGTTTGCTCCTTGGGCCACAGCATCAGCAAGACGGCCGACTGCACCCCAAACAGCAGCGTCAACCCTAGCCACCAGCGCCTCCAGCGTGGTTCGCCCGGTTCGATAACGTCGGGGTATTGAGGGGGGCCATTCATGGCGCGACACTCATAAACGTAACCGCCAGGGTGCTGACCAACTCACAGCCGCAGGCACAACGGTGCCCGTGCAGTGCCACCGGTTTGCCGTCCATGGTAGAACCCGAAGCGCCCTCGGCAATGTGCGTCATGCCATGCAGATTGCAGCGCACTTGATCGTCTACACAGGCCACGGGTTTACCAAAGGCCTCGTAGTGTCCCGACAACACTTCACCACCAAAGGGCCGCAACGGATCACCCACCCGCACCAGAGGCATCATGACACCCGCTCCTGAACCTGCTCGACCAAGCCACCCGTACGTTTCAGATAGTCGAGCATGTTCTGCATGCGCAGGGACTCTTCCGCCTCGATAAGGGCTTGCGTTTGCTGGGCCACCACTTCACCGATCGCGAAGGTCGGTTGCAGGATTTTCTCCGCCCCCGGCAGGAAAGGTTCGACTTTGCCACTGACGACGTTGATCACCTGGTACCCCACCGACGCCGCGCCCAGCGTGCCCGCCATGCCTTTCCAGCCATGGCGACGGAGGCTGTACGCCCCGCCCAGCACCACTGCGATGCCCACCACACGCCCGGCCACCACCATCGGGGTCATGCGCTTGTTGGTCTCGCCGTCGAAATACACCATGCGGTAACGGAAGTAATCCCCCCACAACTCCCGTGAACTCGTAGCGTCGTGCAAAAACCAGGCACGCGAGTCATGCACCTGATCATCAAACAGCGCGACCACCGCAGCCTTCTGCGGCGAATCGCTGACGCGAAACTTATTGAGGTTTTTCCCGACTTCAACAAACAGCTCATTGGCGCGCATTTCACCCTCGGCCTTGATCCGCTCATGCTCACGCTGCTCGTCGTCATCATTGAGCAGGTACACCGTGTCCCTGAGCGCCACATCGAGCACCCAACCTTGCACGCTGGTCTGATCGCGCCGCCAACCCTGGTAGTCGTGTTCGAACTCCACGGCGGCTTCGCGGATCTGCTGCTGGTCCTTTACCGGCTCGTAAGGAGGCGGGCTGGCCATCCCCAACAGAAGCTGTGCTTCGTTCTCCTGACCACCTACCTCCTTGCGTTTTCTTTTGGCGTCGGCGATCTCTTTGTCACGTATAGCCTTTTGGGTTTTCTCCTGCGAAGCATTGGTCTGCGTGGCTTCGCCGAAGAAGGGCTGATTGACATAACTGCCACGGGCCAGGCGCTCGATGCGCCAGCCGGTAAGCCAGGCCAATTGCGCGGCCATGGCGTCTTCGAGGGACTGACCCAGGCGCAAAGGTTCGGCGACCGATGGGGTTGGTGGGGTGTTTTCTTCGGCCAGGCCTAAAGTGCTGCGCCAGGCGTTGAAGCGGCCAATCAAAATCGGAGAGAAGTCGAACTCGTTCCCGGTACCGGGATCCATTTTTCGCGAAGGTTGAATCTGCCGCAGTTTATCCGGCAGCACCTTCTCAGGGACCATCAACGGTGCACCGGCCGCAAAAGCCTCCGCATACAGGTCATGCAGCACGATCTGCGACAGCAACTCGCTCGAACCACCTCGGGCCTTGCCCTGGTCCCCCGGTGGGTAACCGCCCCCCACATCCGAGTGCACGCCGGGGTAGATCACCTCCCGGGCGTAAGGGGGATAAAGGCCATCGGCGTAGCGGATCGAATCCAGCGGGAAACACAAACGTTGTTCGTGGGCAGCGACAAAATGCCGGCAGACCTTGATCCATTCGGGGAACGTCTTGACGTCGGGCAACCGCTGCGTGCCATCAGCCCAGTCCATATGCCCGTCGGCAAAGGGGGCGGCATGGGCGCTGCCCACCGAGGCCACGGTGTCCAGCAGGCCAAGGAACTCAATGGTCAACGGCAGCCCGAGCAATGCCTGCTCAGGGTGTTCGGCTCCTTCCGGGGTATCGAACAGCTCGCTCAACCAGGTAATGAAGGTACGGGCCTCCGCTGCGCCACGGGAAAAACCATAGACGTACAGCTTGATCGCCAGCACCTTGGGCTGCACGGTCGCGACCTTGGCCCGCAAGGGTTCCAACAGCGAGGCCATGGCCTGGCGTCGACTGTTTTTGCCCAGTGCAGTCAGCGGCCAGGTGGTGGCCATTGTTTTGAGCTTGGCCTGGGCAACCGACAGATCCAACCGTTGCTTGTTGTTCAGAGCGAAGGACATCGCATCTGCGATTCGCAACAACCCCCAATTGATCCTGTCCTCGCCTCGATTGGCGAAGGCCAACCCGAGCGTGCTGAAGTCCATCTCACCGATTTCGGGGAAGGGAGTGCCCACGCCGGGGATGTAATAACTAAAATAACCGGTTTCCTGCTGCTCCAGGCTGGCGTGGTAGAGCCGGGCGATATTGGTCGGATGTGGCGGTATGGCCTTATAGGTGTCGTAGGGTTCGTTGTTGTTAGTACCGTCAAAGAACAAGCTGATATGCAAACTGCGTGCGCAGGTGGAAGCACCACGCAAACCACGTTGGGCATTCAACGCCTGGCGATACTTTTCCGTCTCGGCCATTTGCAGGTCGTAATTATCGCTTACCTTCTGTGGATCACTGGGCAGACGCCCCGCCGTTGGAAACAAGGGCGGCACATACACTGATTCGATGTTGTTCACTTCGGACATACGGCTGGCTCCTTCATTTCCAAAGGCTCTTTGATTGGACTATTAGGCGACGGATAAGCCCAGCAAGAGGTGGATACCTTGACTTGATTGCAAGGCAAAAAGTGCACTTCCAACGCACACAGCCTGTCTTCATAAGGTGGTAGATCTACTATTACGCTGTGCTGTTGGTAACTGGTTTTATGTATGGCATACGCTACTCGGTACGCATCAGTCCCTAAAGGGGGTAAATGCGCATTTGGGTTCGGATCAGTCTCCCACTCCACTTTAAGTTTCAAGCCCGGCTGCCAGTGCCTTGGCAACATCGCACAGCACATCCCACCACGGCTGCCATATGGAGATATATTGGGGCCACCATAGCCATTCACGGAAAAATAATTAATGGCTGCCGATGTATGATTAACCCCACCCAAATCACCCGCCAAAAATTTTGACTCACCCAGCGAACATCCGGTGAGTAATACGAACAAACAACCAGCTAACCATTGGCACACTGCGTAGCCCTTCAAATAACTCATCCCTTACTCCTTATTCGGCCTGGCCATATGGGTGCCGTAGTTCGTAACGTCGCAGAACCAACTGAGATACAAACTGCACTGGGCATTAAACTTCTGGTGACACTTCTCCGTCTCGGCCATTTGCAAGTTGTAATTATCGTTCACCTTTTGTGGATCACCGGGCAGACGCCCCGCCGTTGGAAACAAGGCCGGTACATAAACTGATTCGATGTTCTTCACTTCGGGCATACGGCTGGCTCCTTCATTTCCAAAGGCTCCTTGATTGGACTATTAGGCGACGGATAAGCCCAACAAGAGGTGGACACTTTGACTTGATTGCAAGGCAAAAAGTGCACTTCCAACGCACACAGCCTGTCTTCATAAGGTGGAAGATCCACTATTACGCTGTGCTGTTGGTAATTGGCTTTATGTTTGACGTAAGCCACTTCATCAGGCCCGTACCCGGATGGTTTGCGCTTGAGCCTTGCATAAGGATCAGGATCAGTTTCCCACTCCACTTTAAGCTTCAAGCCTGGCTGCCAGTGCCTTGGCAACATCGCACAGCACATCCCACCACGACTGCCATATGGAGATATATTGGGGCCACCATAGCCATTCACGGAAAAATAATTAATGCCTGCCGACGTATGATTAACCCCGCCCAAATCACCCGCCAAAAATTTTGACTCTCCCAGCGAGCATCCGGTGAGTAACAGGAGCAAACAACCGGCTAACCATTGGTACACTGCATAGCCCTTCAAATAACTCATCCCTTACTCCTTATTCGGTCTGGCCCTATGGGTGCGGTAGTTCGTAACGTCGCAGAACCAACAGAGATACAAACTTCGCTGGGCATTTAACTTCTGGCGATACTTCTCCGTCTCGGCCATTTGCAGGTCGTAATTATCGCTTACCTTCTGCGGATCACTGGGCAGACGCCCCGCCGTTGGAAACAAGGGCGGCACATACACTGATTCGATGTTCTTCACTTCGGACATACAGCGGGCTCCTTCATTTCCAACGGTTCCTTGATTGGGCTATTCGGTGACGGATAACGCCAGCAGGACGTGGAGACCTTGACTTTATTACAGGGCAAAAAGTGCACTTCCAACGCACACAGGCTGTCTTCATAAGGTGGAAGATCCACTATGGTGCTGTGCTGTTGGTAATTGGCTTCATGTATGGCATACGCCGCTAGGTACAGGTCGCTTCCTAAGGCAGGTAAATGCGCATTTGGGTTCGGATCAATCTCCCACTCCACTTTAAGCTTCAAGCCTGGCTGCCAGTACCTTGGCAACATCGCACAGCACATCCCACCACCATAGCCATGTGGAGATATATTGGCGCCACCGTAGCCATTCACGGAAAAATAATTAATGGCTGCCGACGTATGATTAACCCCGTTCAAATCACCCGCCAAAAACTTTGACTCGCCCAACGAACATCCGGCGAGTAACACAAGCAAACAACTGCCTAGCCATCGGCACACAGCACTAACTTTTAAATAACTCATCCCCTACCCCTTATTTGCGCTGAGGTCCGAAAAAACTTGTGTATCCCAATAGAAAACCGACGGCTTTCCGCTAGGTAATATCCTCGCTACTCAAATGCAGCTTTGCGTATACCTTCAAATCACCGAAGTAGTTTTCCTGACTCGCTTGAAGCACCAGGCGATAGCACCAGGCAAAACATTGCTCATGGGAAAACTCCGAAAACCTGGCCCTGGCGACGTCTAACAAACTTTGTGCATCACTGAGGCTGCCCAACCGGTCAAATTGAGCGTCATCCAAGTGGATGGGAGGGCAGGTTTCAGCCAGGGTCTGGTTCGACCGATAGGTGCCAGGCTGCCAGACGGGCTGCTGGTCGCGGTCCAGCCAGCTCCAGAACAGGGTCACCCGCAGGAATAGCGCTTTCTGTTCAGGGCTCAACACACTGGCCAACAACTCTGGCATTACGCGGGGGTCATAAAAGCGCAGTAACCCAGACTGGCCTCCCCACTCAAGCTGCGAGAGCCCCTGAAGGGACTTGGCCAAAACATCAAACGGCATCGGTGAAATCAACAGCATGAGGCGTGGCAGATGCCCAACCTCTCCAACCAGTTCTTCCAGCCAGGCGGTGTGTCGCCAGTCGTCGAGTTTGATTCGCATCAGGATGGGCGCCTGCGTCAACAGTGCTTCTTCTGGCGTTGCGCTGAACAAAGAAAACCAGGACATGCCCGGTTCCATAAGGCGAAGGGTCGGCAGTATGGATACGTCCCAGGCGGCTTGATCGACCAGGACATCGACATGCCCCACGTTCGCGGAGCTGCACAGGCTTTCTATCTGCTTGATCCAGTGTGTGTAGTGTTCTTGCATGTTTCTACCCTCCGCGGGCGGTGCGCATGACTGAGCCCGCCCCTTGCGTTTGGCCGATCTTCAGACACTCTTCGCACACCGACTGCGGTAACTCGGGCATCGGGAAACGCTGGCTGGTGGTGGTTTCCCAGACGTGCTGGCCCTTGAGGTTCATTTTGCCGGGCGTGTGGATGTCGATGGCTCCGGCCGGGGTGATGCGGATGTAACCGCCGCCGCAAGCCAGGGTGATGCCGTTTTTGGCCGTCAATTGCAGATGCCCCTGCACCGACTGCAGGGTGATGTCCTGCTGGGCGATCAGGTTCAGCACATCGCCGTGGGATTCGATTTCCAGCGGCCCTTTGCCAGACACCAGGCGCATGCCTTCCTGCTGGGCCAGCAGAGAGATGGCCTGGTTGGCGTGAAGGGACAGGCGCTGGGCAGCGGCCAGGTTGATCTCGTCGTTGCTTTGCACGTACAGCGCCTCGCCGCTTTTGAGCAGCAGGCTGGCCGGTGTCACTGCGCCGATGCCCTTGGGCGCACTGAGCAGGATGGCCGAGGCCTTCAGGTCTTTGGCGCTTTCCTCAAACCGTTGCAAGCCATCAATGGCGGGCGGGCGACTGCGGTGTGACTGGGCGATTTGCTGGCAGTCGGCGATTTGCTGCTTTGCCCCTGCGACCAGTGCCGTGGCTGGCTGCATGCCGAGCACGTCACCCGAAGCCTTGGCCTGTTCATCCGCGCTGATCAACACACCCTTGGCGCCGCGAATCGCCCCCCAACCATCCGTACGCAGCTCAAACCCTTCCCCACGCTTTTTGCGCCTGGCATCCACCAAATGCCCC
>NZ_JAIWYM010000038.1:0-49887 GCF_020515595.1 Pseudomonas sp. MWU16-30323 | reverse complement strand
CAACGGCCCGGTGGTGAATGCGCCGATGCCTTATCCGGGCACGCCCGAAAGGTTGGATAACCTGTTGGTGCATCCGATTCCTTTGGGGCAGGAGACGGGGATTACGCACTATCCGGGAAGGGATGCTGAGGACGTTACCTGGCAGGATACGATCATCACGTTTCCTGCTGATTCGGGTGTGTCGCCGTTGTATTTGGTGTTTGCCAAGCCGGCGGTGAAGCCGTTGGAGGTAGATACTTACGGTGCATTCAGTGGGCGGCCCCGTAACGGATTGCATGTGGATCATATGCCTTCACAAGCAGCCATCAGACGGTATCTGATAAATAACTCGCTAGTGCTTATGGATGATGAGATCAATGAGTTACTCATGCAGGTCGCCAGTATTGCCATTCCTGCCCAGGTTCATCAGAGGTACAGCGAAACGTACGGCGGGCGCAACACCAAGGTCAAGCAGCTCCTTGATGCTGGGAACCTTCGTTCGGCGGTAGACAGCAACTATGATGTGATCCGGCCTTACTTGATTGAAGAGGGCTTCGTCACGGGGGACCTCGAAGAAGCACTCGCCAAGATGCATGAGATCAACCAGAAGCAGGGGTGGTACTGATGGATGTTGCAATGATCAATAATTTGGTTGCAGGGCTTGGTTGTACCTACAACAAACTTCTGGTTAGTGGTGCGATTTCGAATATCCCTCTAGAACCCTCTATAAAAGGAGGTGACAACGAGTATCTGATACAGAGACCTGAGCCGGGTGTTGAGCTATGGTTTTGGGCAGAAACAGCAACCCTTGAAAGAGTGCTCTTTTCGCTGATCAGGATGGTCGATGGTGCATCTGTTTATACCGGAGAGTTGCCCTCTCCATTCATGCATAACATGCATCGCCTAGGGGTTAAGGCGATGCTTGGAGAACCTTTTGAGTCGAAAGAGCCGATAAAGATACTGCGGTCCAGGGGGTATGGTGTTGGGGAAGCCTATCGTCTGACGTCTGCGCACTTAGTGAATACGAAAGTGGGCTTTCAATACCGTAATGACGATAAGGTTTGCTCCATGGGATTTTCGCTGATTAATTCTGGCCACTGACGTCAAAGAGCGCACATTTACTTGTGACGTGCAATGAAGCCTTACATGCTTGAAGAGGGTTTCTCTGAGGCAGACCTTGAGGCGGTACGGGCCAAGATGCATAAGATCAATACAGAACAGGGCTGGTATTGATGGACGCCCAAACCATTACACATTGGGTGAAGAATCTTGGTCGCCACTACGAGATCTTAGTGACTGAAGGAGCCATACCTGACGCCCCCTTAAGTGAGCTCTATACCGGGCGAGACTGGCTGACCCTTAAACCGGGAAAGGGGCTTGAGCTGCTTTTTTGGGCGCAGACCAAACGCTTGGAAACGCTCAATGTCGTCTTGCTTACGACGATGGAAGGCATGACATCTTACGAGGGCGAATTACCGGAGCCCTTTTTGCCTGTGATGGATCAATCAAGTGTGCGAGCGGCTTTTGGGCCTCCGATGGCTTCGAAGGGCTTTACGAGGCTCCCACTCAACACCGCTATCGGCGGTTGGGATGCCTACCTGCTTGACCCCGGCATGGCCCCTAATACCAAGTTGATACTTACTTATGCAGACACTATGCAGGTGAAAACACTGACATTCACCTTGGTCGATAGGGGGCATGACTGATTTGATCGTTCCCACGCTCCGCGTGGGAACGATCTTGGGTTAGGCCTTACGCGGATGCAGGCATTCAATGGAGCGGTCGACGGTGGTCCTGGCAATTTCCAGCAAGTGCCAAACCGCCAGGATCTTCGCCCGCTGTGGACTCTCCAGCAGTTCGCCGCAATCAAGCGCAGTGGCCGAGGCGCTGCTGAGCAGGCTGGCGGTGTAGAGCAGGGAATCTTCGAAGCTCAGGTCTTCGTTGATGGTGTGGAAACCTTGCGAGGGCAGGTAGTGTTCGAGGGCGCGATTGAAGGCGGCGCGGTCGTTGAGGAGGTCGCTGGGTGGGTCGGGAACAGGCTTATGCATGGTGTAACTCCACTAGTAGGTAAGGAGCTGACACCCGCGCGACTAAACGAGGGTGGCGGCTGTACGCAGGTTAGTCGACCGGCTAGTGGAACCCGGCGCACCCGAAGGTGCCCTGCGCACAGCCGCCATGAAGCATGGCGACAACTTGCGCTCACTAATTCCGGGCGACTAAACCCGATCACTGATAGGCAGTGAAGGAGCGAAGACTAGCCACCGGTCCGGGCAGGCACAAGGCTGAAAGATTGTCTCGGAAACGTCCCTCAAATTAAAGGGATTTGCCTTGCTGGCCCTTTATTAATGCACCACCCAACTGAGCACCCAGAGCCCGAGCATCAACCAGATAATCCCCATGATGATCGAAGCCCGCATAAAGGCGCGCACCGCCGAGTACAACAGCATCAAGCCGATAATCAGCATGAGGATGCTGATGATCGAGGTGTCCATCCCTAAGGATCTGGACAGCCCGTCGACAAAGTCGCCGCCCGCGTGGGACAGGGTGTTGAACAGCCCGGTGAACAACTCGACGATAAAGTGGATGATCTGGCCGATCTTGAGACCCAGCCATCCGAAAAAGTCTGTTTGCATGTGTGTGTCCTGATAAGACGGTGGGCGTAGCTGCCGAACCTGAGCCTTTGTTCGTTATTGGCCCAAGCTAGTTCCCTTCTAGCATAGAGGTTTACGGGCCGCAGGGATTCACTTGCCTTCGCGCCGCTTGCGCCCGAAGCTATACACCTTCAGGAGCGCCCCATGAATCTCGACCACCTCACCGAACGCCTGCACCGCATCCGCGATACCAACGACTGGAAGCAATTCCACAGCCCCAAGAACCTGGCGATGGCCGCCAGCGTTGAAATGGCCGAGCTGGTGGAGATATTCCAGTGGTTGAGCGAAGACCAGTCGCGCCAGTTGCCCGCCGACACACTCGCCCATGCCGGCCAGGAAGTGGGCGACATTGTGCTGTACCTGCTGCTGTTGTGCAGCGAATTGGGGTTGGACATGGATCAGGTGGTACAGGCCAAACTGGCCGACAGCGAACGGCGGTTTGCCAAATGAGTGACCGTCATTTCGACCAGTTGGCCACCCGTTTCGCCGAGAAGATCTACGGCGGTGCCAAGGGCGCGATTCGCCTGGCGGTGCTCCAGGCCGATTTGATCGAAGCGCTGCCGGATCGCCCATTGCGGGTACTGGATATCGGTGCCGGCCTGGGCCATATGTCACTGTGGCTGGCCGAGCGCGGCCACGACGTGACCCTGGCGGAACCCGCTGAGCCGATGCTCGAAGGCGCCCGCCAGCGTTTTGCCGAAGCCGGGCAGACCGCCACCTTCATTCAGGCCCCCTGGCAAGACCTGCTCGGCCAGCTCACCGAACCCTACGACCTGGTGCTGTGCCACGCCGTGCTGGAATGGCTGGCCGAACCCCACGCGATCCTGCCGGTGCTGCACCAGTTGACCGCGCCCGGTGGCTGGCTGTCCCTGGCCTTCTACAATCGCGATGCCTTGATTTACCGCAACCTGCTCAAAGGTCACTTCCGCAAAATGCGCAAGAACGACATGGCCGGTGAAAAGCAGAGCCTCACGCCGCAACAACCCCTGGACCCACGGGAGTTGGCGACGCAACTAGAGGGCCTGTGGCAGGTCGAAACCCAAAGTGGCGTGCGGGTGTTCCACGACTATATGCCGGTGGAATTCCAGGCCCGCGCCGAGTTGCAGGATGTGTTGGAGATGGAGCTCGCACACCGTCGTCACCCAAGCTTTGCCGGACTTGGGCGTTATTTGCACTGGATCTGCCGTCCGGTTTAAGCGGCCCAGTCTGCGGAGGTCGAAATGAAGCGCTGTCTTGGACTGATCCTGCTGGGCCTGGGCCTGGCGGGTTGCCAAAGCCCCAACCCGTATGTGGCGGCATCTGCCCCGATGCCGCCGGCCCCTGCCCAGGCGGCCAACACCTTTGATGCCAGCGCCTACCCGGCGCCGGTGCGCGACTATGGCGCCTATCGCAGTTGGGCCTGGCTCAACAACCAACTGCCGGCGGGTTCGGCCTGGGCCGATTCGGCGCAGATTGCCGAGGCCGTCAGCGGCGCCCTCGACCAGCGCGGCCTGCGCCCTTTGCATGACAACCGCGCCCCCGACCTGCTGGTGAGCGCCGATGTGCGCCTGGAAAAACGCCTGCGCCAGGTCCAGGACGACTATGGCTACGGCTACGGCGGCTATAACCGCTACGGCAACGGCTACGGCATGTACAACAGCGTGCCGGTGGTACGCACCTATGAAGTGACGGTGGCGGTGGCGCGCATCAGCCTGTTCGATGCCCGTACCCGCCAGCCGGTCTGGAGCACCAGCGCCGAAACCACGAGCCAGGGCAGCCTCAGCGAACGCGCCGACTCCCTGCGTGAGGCGATGCAAAAGGCAATGACTGCCTACCCACCCAGTTAGCCGCTATTCTCATCTCAGGCCCGGATCGTCTTTTGGAGAACAACCATGCTTCGTCGTATTGCTGCACTTGCTGTTGTTGTGTTGCTGGGCGGTTGCCAGACCAGCCAGGTCAACCATGATTTCGACGCCAGCCGGGACTTTGGCGCCTACCGCAGCTGGAGCTGGAAAGAGCCCGCATTGCAATACCGCCCGGATGACCCGCGGATCAAGAGTGACCTCACCGAACAGCGCATCCGCCAGGCCGTGGGCGAGCAGCTCGACCAGCGTGGTCTGCGCCCTGCGGCGCCGGGTACCAAGGCTGACCTGAATGTGCAGACCTACCTGATCGTCGAAGACCGCCAGCAGCAAGTCACCACCAACTACGGCGGCGCCTGGGGCGGCCCATGGAATGGCTACTGGGGCGCGCCGATGTATAACGAAACCCGCAACATTACCTACAAGGTCGCCACCATCCAGATCGACTTGCTCGACGGCAAGGACGGCAAACTGGTGTGGCGTGGCAGCGATGAGCAAATCCTCGCCAGCTCGCCTGACCCTCAAGACCGTAGCGCGGCGATTCGTGCAACGGTGACCAAGGTGCTGTCCAACTACCCGCCGCATTGATTCGTTAATCCGCCCTCCGCCAGTCGCCTGCCCATGGCGACTGGCCTGCAGCCCCCGCCGCTCTTGACTACACTCCCAGGCAACACAGGAGAGTAAGCGCTCGGCAGTGTGCCGGCAAAGGAGTGCTCGATGTCTCTTCGACTTCGTTCCGGTCGCCAGGGCGGGCCTGCAAGGCAACGCGGTGCGATTGGCCTGATGGCGGCCCTGACCCTGGGGATGGCCTTGCTATTCCTGTTGCTGGTCATCGACAGCAGCCGCCTGTACGTGGAAAAGCGCAAGTTGCAGTCCGTGGCCGATACGGCAGCCCTGGAAGCTGCCAATCGGGGCGGGCAATGCGCATCGAGCACCACGGCCAACGATTACGCCACGCAAAACGCCACGCGCAATGGCTTCACGATAGTCGCCAACACCCGGGCACTGGTGGTCACCTGCGGCACGTTGGTGACCAATGCCAGCAATCAGCGGGTGTTCAGCGCCAACGCCAGCCAAAACGATGCGATCCAGGTGGTGGCCTCCGAGACTGTGGCGACCAGCGTTGCCGGCGGCATATGGAATATGGTCAACGGTACCGCGGTGGCCGCACAGACGACGGTGAGTGCAGTGGCGGTCGCCGCATTGGGACCACCGCTGGCGTCATTGACCATTCGTAGCACGGCGTTGGTGGTGGATACGAATAACGCGCCCCTGCTTAACGCGCTGACCGGCGGATTGTTGGGTGGCGCTGTGAACCTCTCGGTGGCGGGCTGGAACGGCCTGATCAACACCAACATTTCTTTGCTGAGTTACCTGAACCAACTGAAGCTCGACCTGGGGCTGACGGCCGGTGGTTATACACAGGTACTGGGCAACACCATCGCGGTTGGCCAACTGATTCAGTCGGCAATCAATGTGCTGGACCCCACGCATACATTGTCGGCCACCGCGACCATTGCCAGCCTGCAGGCCCTTAAAGTCGCAGCGGGGGCGACCACGGTGGTGCTGGGCAATGTGCTGTCGGTGGAGAGTGGTGCCAGCGTCGCCGCCCTGGCGGTCAACATGCGGGTATTCGATCTGATTCAGGGGGTCGTGCAATTGGCCAACAAGCAAAACGGCCTGGTGGCCAGTTTTCCCATCAACTTGCCGGGGGTGGCGCAAATCACCGCCAGCGTCCAGGTGTTGCAGCCGCCACAACTGTCGGCCATCGGTAACCCGGCGCTTGCCACGGCGCCTGGGCAGAATCCTATGACCGGCCCAAACCGGATTTACGTCCAAACGGCTCAGTTACGCACGAAGCTGTCGGTTAACCTGCCGATACTCAACACCGTCTCCACGCTGACGAACGCGGTGAACGGGTTGGCGAGCCCGTTGCTGGGCACCCTGGATGCGCTGCTCAGCCTGAACCTGGTCGGGGTGATCAATTCGTTGACCTGCGCGGTCTCGTGTACGTCGCCGGTGTTGCAAGTGCTGCCGCCGCCGGTGGGTATCGATATCGAGCTGGATGCGGCAAGTGCCGCCAGTTGGGTCACCGGTTACAGCTGCGCCAGCCCGACCAGTAAAACCCTGACCACGGCCACCAACACATCACTGGTCAATCTGCGGATGGGCCAGATTGCCAGCAGCAGCGTTTTCGGCACTGGCCCTACACCCCCTACGGTGGTGGTGACGCCGTTGAAGATCGTCGATATCGGTACGAAGACCTGCACGTTAATTGTGTTCTGCAATCCGGTGGTCACGGGCGTAGGCGGTGGTTTGGGATTGTCGGCCAATATTCAGGTAGGCGGTACTTACAACATTCCCTACACCTACCAATCGCCGAATTTGCCGGAGATTTCCCAGCCGCCGTATTACTCCAGCTACAGCACGAGCAATATCGTCAGCGGCCTGACCGATCCGGTGAACGGCGTGACGGCCGGGCTTAACCTGAATATGTACGGGCCTACCCCCGGCAACGCGAACGTGCTGGGCAACCTGATCGGTGGGCTAGGATCCGTGTTGAGTGGTGTGACCACGCTGCTGCTCAACGTGTTGAATGCCACGCTGATACCCTTGATCAATTCGTTGGTGAATACCCTGTTGCTGGGGCTGGGAGTCGACCTTAACCAGGTCGGCGTGGGCGCCAACCTCAGTTGCCACTCGGGTAATGCGTACCTGGTGATCTAAACCTCGCTCACCACCGGCAACTCCACACAAAACTTCGCCCCATGTTCACTGTTGGCGACGCTCAACCGGCCGCCCATGTTCTCGACAATGCCATAGCTCACCGATAACCCCAGGCCGGTGCCCACGCCAATCGGCTTGGTGGTGAAGAACGGTTCGAAAATCCGCTCCAGCAGCCGTGGGTCAATCCCGCCGCCGTTGTCCTCGACCCAGATGCGCACATGACGGCTGTCGTGTTCGATCTGCACCGAGATCCACGGCCGCAGGTCGCGGTCGTGTTCGCGCTTGCTCAGCAGGGCATCGCGGGCGTTGACCATCAGGTTGATCAGCACCTGCTCCAGCTGGTCGACGTAGCCTTTGACCTGCACCGCAATGTCCTTCTGCGTCACCCGCAGTTCTATGCCTTTGCCACGCAGGCCTTCCGTGAGCAGCGACAAGGTGCCTTCCACCGCCTGCGCCGGGTTGAAGGGCTGTTGTTCGACTTCAGAGCGGCGGCCGAACACGCGCATATGGTCCACCACGCGGGCGGCTCGCTGGACCTGGGAATCGATGCGCTGGAGTTTTTCCGTCAGGTAGTCGATCTGTGCATCACCGTTGCTCAAGCGCTTGAGCACGTTGACGATGGCCATGCGCATCACATTCAGCGGCTGGTTGATCTCGTGGGCCAGGCCGGTGGCCATTTCGCCGAGGGTGGCCATTTTGGCGCTTTGGGTCAGTTGCTGCTGGGAGCGACGCACTTCGGTGTTGTCCCGGCCCACGGCCTGCACTTCCTGCAACTGGCCCTGTTCGTCGAATACGCCCCGGTCCGACCACACCCACCAGGCATGTGTGCGCCCCGGCAGTTGCAGGCTGATTTCGGCGGTGCTCACGGGGAACTCCGGGGTCAACTGCCGGATGCGCTGCACAAATGCCTCGCGTTGTTCTTCGGACAACCACTGGCTGAGGTTCATGCCCGGCAGTTGTTCAGGCAAGCACTCCATGTAATTGGCCAAGGGAGTATTGCCGAAGGTCAGGGTCAGGTCCGGGCGGTAACGGCAGATCATCGCTGGGGAGTCTTCCACCAGGATTCGATAGCGTTCCTCGCTCTCCTTGACCCGTTGCGCCGCCAGGGTGGTCTCGGTCACATCCAGCCACAGGCCCACGGCTTCCACGGGCAAGCCCAAGTCGTCGCGTAGCAGCCGGGCTTCATCCAGCAGCCAGTGGTAATCGCCCTGTTTGTCGAGCACCCGGTAGCGGCTGCGCACGCTGCCTTCGCGCAGCAGTCGGCGGGTACGGTCGAAGTAGAGGTCGCGGTCTTCGGGGTGGATCCATTGGTTCAGCGTCGCCGGGGTGAAGTCGGCCAGGGTGCGGCCAAGCAGCGGCAGCAGGCTGTCGCTGAAGAACACCGGTTGCAGCGTGCCTTCGACGTAGCGCTGCACGTAGATCACGGCCGGGGAGCTGGCGATCAGGTTGTCCAGGCGTGCGTGGGCGGCGGCGGCCTGTTGTGCCTGGTTTTTTATATCGCTGATGTCGAGCATGAAGCCCACCAGGCGGCGGTGCCCGCCCGAGCCCAGCGCTTGCCCCTGTACGCGGTACCAGATGGGGTTTTGCGTCGGGTCGGTGGGTTGCAGGCGAACGCTGGTGGACAGCGGCTTGCCCAGGGTCTTGAGGTCTTGCAGGCGGCTGGCGAGTTCTTCCCGGTCGGCCGGGTGAATCAGCTTGAGCCACATCGGCAACGAGAGCCGTGTGGTGGACTCGCCGTGGTTGAGGGTGTGCAGCAACTGCGGGGCGAGTTCAATGTCCTCACTGTGTGGGGGCAGTTCCCACCAGCCGGTGCCGAGCAGTCCTTGCAGGGCGTCGAGGCGCTCCAGTTGCTGCTGATGGTGCTGTTCGCGCAGGCGGCCGAGCAACGGTGCGGCGAGGGCGGCGGTCAGTTGCAGCCAGTCACGGTCGCTGGTGGGTTCCTGGCGGCTATAAAGGCCGCACAGCAACCATGCACCCACGCCATGACCATCGTGATAGGGCACCAGAAAACCATCGGTATTGCCAAACAGCCCTTGCAGGCGCGGGTGGTCACTGTGGCCTCGGTTTACCCCCAGGCTCACCGGCGCTGTACCGCCCAGGCTGTCGAGGCTGGCGCCCAGGGCTTGCCCGTTGCTCCAGAGTGCCGGAGCGTCGTGGGATGTGTAGCAGCCCTGGATGCACCACTCCTGGCCCTGCTCGTCCAGCAAGGCAATCGCAGTGCAGGGGATGTGCCAGTGCTGGGAGATGGTCTGGAGAGTGTCTTGCAGCACCTCGGGCAGGCGCGTCAGGCTGCAGACCCGCAGTTGCTCGCTGATCTGGTCGTTGACGCGCTGATTGTGTTCGCGTCGCTGAGTCAGTTGGCGATGGGCAATCAGGTCGCCAATGTCCAGCAATTGCAGGAGCCAAGCCTTGCCCTCGGGTTGAACCCAGCCGCGGGTATGCAGGGTTTGCCCGGCAAGCCCTTTGAACGCCAGGTCCAGGCTTTGCCCCTGCCAGTCGCCCGGCGTGCCTTCGATCACCAGGCTGCTCATCGGCGTGAGGTAGTCGAGCAGCAAGGCAGGCTGGTGCGGTTGCGCGGCGGGTTGTTCCAGTCGATGGCGCAGCGGGCCGTGGATGTCCAGCACCCGGCCCTGGCCGTCCAGGTAGAACAACAAGGCGGCGGTGGGGGGCAGCGCTGCGGGTGCGTCCGCATCCAGGTGGTTGCCACGGCCGAGCAGGCGGCCGAACAATTTATCCCCTGAGGTCAAAACTGCATGCTCGATTGGGCCGAAAGCGTGGGAGGCAGGGCGGGGACGGTCCCAAAGCCTGGCAGTATCAGAAACGGCAACACGTTCTGAAGGCTGGACGTTGGATAGTTGATTTGCACTGTCAGCAGCGAGCTCGCGCTATAGGTTGCCGTGACATACGTGGGCAGGAATTTGAACTGAGAAGGGATCCAGGACAATTGTGCCTGGGCCGCCGTGACGGCCTGCTGGGGCAGTGCCGTTGTGTAGCTTGGCGTGGAGGGATCCAGCGCGACGCTACGCCTTACGCCTTCAGCGGCGGCTTGGGTAAAGGACTGCATCAGCAGTAACGGCAGGCTGTAGCTGACCAGACCATAAAACACGGCAAAAAAAATCATAAAGACCATCGCGAACTCCAGCGCGGCGGCACCTTTTTGCTTTCTAGGGAGGCCTTTTTTCATGACTCGTCTACCCTGACTACCACTACCTGATATCAGCATAGAATCAATCAGCAAAAAGGGATTTTTTTTACGTGATTCAAAGCCTCGTCCTATTCGTTTGGCTGGCGCTGTGCGCTGTGCAAGATATCCGTCTACGTCAGATCTCCAACCGCTTGACCCTCGGCGCCGGCCTGCTGGCGCTGGTTTACCTGCTCTGGAGCGGTACCACCTGGCTCGGCGCACCTGCTGCCGAGGGTGGCGGGGCATTTGCCCTGGCGCTGTTGTTTACCCTGCCGGGGTACGCGCTGGGCCGTCTGGGGGCCGGTGACGTGAAGTTGATCGCGGCATTGGGGCTGGCGACCAATTACCTCTACGTATTGGGCACTTTTATCGGTGCAGGCCTCGCCAGCGCGGCTTGGCTGCTGCTGGCCCCGAGGCTGTGGCCGCTGATGAATCAAGGGCTTAAGAACACCTTGCAGTACCTGCACCCGGAACGCTCGGCCAGACAGCCGTTCGTGCCGTTTTTATGGGTCGGGTTTTGCCTGGCCTGGCTTTGGATCCCATTAGTCGCCACGTAGGCTATCGCTATGTACATAGTAGGAAAGTACGTCTACGTTTATGAGTATGTTGTATAGGAAAGTGGTCGGAATGGATTGGTCGGTCTTTGGCTTGCCCAGGCATGGAGTAGCGCGTGAACAAGCTTATATCTGAAGTGAAAGTGCTCGTTGTCGATGATCAGCCCCTGATCGTGGAAGAGCTTTGCGAATTTCTTGAAAGCAACGGTTACCGTTGCGTCCCTTGTGCCTCCAGCCAGCAAGCCATCGAGCGTTTTCGCGACGATGCCGAGATCGGCCTGGTGCTGTGCGATCTGCATATGCCGGACATGGATGGCATCGAACTGGTCCAGGCCCTGCAACGTCTGGCCGGCAAGCAACGGGTGTTTGAGGCCATCATGTTGACGGGGCGTGCGGACAAGCAAGACGTGATCAAGGCCCTGCGTGCCGGGATTGCCGATTACTACCAGAAGCCCATCAATCTGGGCGAACTGCTTGAAGGGTTGCAACGCCAGGTTGTGGCGCTGCAAGACCGGCAGAAAAACCTCGACCTCGGGCATCTGAACCAGAAGCTGCAGTTTCTCTCAGCGTCCATCGACGATCTTTATCATGACCTCGACAAGGTGCGCAGCAGCCCGCAATCGACCCTGTCGAATGAAGCCGATGGCGAAGTCAGCGACATTGACCGCGTTGAAATACCGGCGATCTTCAATCAGTTGTCCCCACGCCAACTGGATGTCGCCAGGCTGGTAGGCAAGGGCCAGACCAACTATCAGATTGCCTGTGAGCTGGGCATCACCGAAAACACGGTGAAACTCTACGTGTCCCAGGTGTTGCGCCTGACCCATATGCACAACCGCACCCAGTTGGCGCTGGCGCTATCGCCGAATAACTCACCGGCGCGCCAGCGCGTGACGGCCCACTAGTTACTGCTGCCGCCGCCAGGGTTGCTGCCACCCTGTTTCTGGTCGTAATACTCAGGAATAGGGTGTTTGTAACTCTCCAGCAGGCGTTGCATGGTCAGGTCGCGTTCAGCGGGCGTGGCCTTTTGCAGGAGGGTGGATGCCCGTTCGCCGCTGACCTGCATTTGCAGCCAGCCTTCGGTCTGTTTTTGCTGTGGCGAGGAAGGCCCAGGTTCAATAGCCAGCGCCGTCAACGGCAGGCTGGCGAACAGCAGAGTGGCGAGCCGTGTGAGTTTCATCCTGTGTACTCCCTTCAAACCTATTTGACCGGCGCTTGCAGTGCGTCGCTGACGGTTGCGACCTGATCTTTTGGCGGTGTCGTCGTTGAGGCCGGCGCCTTGAGTTGCTGCGCCCGGGCCTGGGCTTGCGTCACTTGTTCCGGGCTCAGGCCCATGCGGCTGGCCACTTGTGCGGCCTGTTCCCAGTTGTCCTGGTAGATCATCAGCGTCACCAGGTTGATGGCTGCCAATTGATCACTCTGCTTGAGCTCCATGGCTGTGAGGAATTCAAAGCGTGCGTCTTCCAGGCGTCGCTGATTGAGGTACACCACGCCCAGGTCGTTACGGATTTTCTCGTCGGTGGGCGACATCCTGGCCGCGCGTTGCAAGTGCGCCATGGCTTGGCCGTTGTCACCCCTGGCAGCTGCCAGCTGGCCAAGGCCGTGCTCGCCTTCGGCGGCCATGCAGGTGCCGAGCAGGCTGCGGTACAGCGGTTCGGCTTCGCTGCGGCCCAGCAGGCGGTACACCTTGGCCTGGCGCTGGCGCACCTGGGGCAGGTTGTCCGGCAGGTTTTGCAGGTTGGCCAGGCTGGCGTGAAGCTTGCCCTCGTTGGCCATGTCGTCGGCCAGGTTCAGTGACAACTCCTGATTGGAATTGGGCTTGGCACAACTGCCTTGCGCGCTGAAGCCCGCCCACGGCAGTTGCCCGTTGCTGGCACAACCGCCTAACAACAACAGGCTGCAGGCGATCATCAATCTCTTCATTGCATGTCCTCTCAAGGCGCGAAGGCCTTGGCAATGGCGATAAAGCCAGGGCCGGCCAATACGATCAGTAACGCGGGAAACAGGAACAGCATCATCACGACGGACATCTTGGCGGACATCTTGGAGATGTATTCCTGCAAGCGGGTCAGGCGCCGGTCATCCAGCAGTTGCTTGAGCGACTGCAGCGACTTCATCGCACCACCGCCCTGATGCAGCAGTTGCTGGAGGATCAGGCACGTGTCGCTGAGCTCATCGACGGCCAGCATCTCGCTGGCCTTGTTCAGTTCCTCGCCCAACTCCAACCCGGAATCGACGCGCGCCAGCACCAGGCGCAGTTCGGCGGTGAGCACCGGCAGCAGTTTCTGCGCGTCGTAGGCCATGACCCTGAGCGCCTGCTCTACGGCCATGCCTGACTCAAACAGAATGCGCACCAGGGGAATGAAGGTTGCCACTTCCCGGGCGATTTTGTCCTGGCGCCGTTTGGCGAGTGAAACCAGGATTCGCTTGGGCAGCAGGTAGCCGATGATCAGGGCCAGCAGGGGGATCACCCACCCATGCTCGGTGCCGGAAAAAAACAGCTCCAGTGCCAGCGCGGTCAGGCCCATCAGAAGTATCGGTGAAGTGATCTGGCAGGCGGCGAACATCGAACGCTGGCTGGCCTTTCTCCAGCCCATGCGGTTGAGCAGGGCTTGGGTTTCATTATCGAGGCTGACGGTGCGCTGGCCGATCCGGGTGCTGCCCAGCTGGTGCAGCCACTCACTCATTTTGTCGTTACGGCTTGGCTCGCCTTGCAGCCGTTGAGTGACCAGGCGTTGCTGACGACGACTGCTCAAGATATTGGCCACCAGCAGCAGTAGCGCGGCAAGAAACAATACGGCACTGATCACTATCGCCATCTCAGATACTCCGCAACATGCGCCACAGCGCCACGCAGCCGATGACTTGCAAGGCGAACGCACCGAGCATCAGGCGTTGGCCGCTGTGGTCATCCCACATGGCCATCAGGTACACCGGATTAACGATCAGGAAGTAGCCCGCAACACTCACCGGCAGCACGGCGAGCACCAATGCGGTCACCCGGGTTTCACCCGTCATGGCGCGTAATTGCCGCGCGCCCTGGTCGCGCTCGCGAATCATCTTGATCAGGTTTTCCAGCAGATCGCTGGCGTTGCCTCCGTAGCGGTGGTTGACCTTGAGGCCCAGGGCAAACAGGCGCAGTTCATCCTGTTCATAAAACTCGGCATAGTCATGAGCGGCCTCTGGCAGGCTGACACCCAGTTGCACATTGCGCTTGATACGGCCCATGGATTTTTTCAACGGGTCGTCACTGGCCTCGATGCCGCTCAGGATGGCGTCCGCCAGGGTGCGTCCGGATTTAAGGCTGCGCACCGCGTGGTCGAGCAACTGCGGCAATTGCTCGATCATTCGGCGCAGCCGGCGCTGGTAGCGTACGGCGATGTACAGGCGCAGTGCCAAGGGCGGTGCCGCCACCATGACAAACAGGCCTATCCACTCACCTGCCAGCCACCCCAGCAGGGCGCCGAAGGCCCAAAGGCTCAGCCACAGGCCCAGGCGTTCGGTCGGCCTGCCAAGGCCTGCACGGATAAAGGTGCGTTCCAGGCGGGTGGCCACTGTGTTGTCTTTCAGGGCCTGGGGTTGCCCTTCCGCCAGGCGTTCCAACACCCGGTCGGTCTGGGCCTTGCGCAAACCGTTGCGCATCAGGCCTATCCCCAGCACCAGAAGGGCCACAGCCAGCAGGGCGAGCAGAATCGGACCGATCATCGGATGGCCTCCTAAACCGGCAGGTGACTTTCTTGGCGCAACTTGTCGCCGGCCGGGTTGACCGCTTCCCGCAGGAAGCCGAAGCCGGTGCGCTTGTCGTGGCGGAACAGGGTATTGGTGACGTACACGTCCTCGCGTATGCCCACCACTTCCACCACTTCGCTGACACAGCGACGGCCATCGGGCAGGCGCGTCAGCTGGATCACCACATCCAGGGCCGCGCAAATCATTTGCCGCAGGGTTTTTTCCGCCACCACCCGGCCGGTGAGGCCCACCAGGGTTTCCAGCCGCAGCAAGGCGTCCTGGGCGTTGTTGGCGTGCACGGTACTCATCGAGCCGTCGTGGCCGGTGTTCATGGCGGTCAACACATCGATGACTTCCACGCCCCGGATCTCGCCGAGGATGATCCGGTCGGGCCGCATCCGCAGGGCGTTGCGGATCAAGTCACTGGCCTTCACCTCACCATGCCCCTCGGCGTTGGGCGGGCGGGTTTCCAGGCGCACAACGTGGGGATGGCCCAGTTGCAACTCGGCCACGTCTTCGATGGTGACCAGGCGCTCACGAGGGTTGATCAGTTGGCTGAGAATGTTCAGCAGTGTGGTTTTACCAGTGCCGGTACCGCCGCTGATCAGGATGTTGCAGCGCTTGCCGACGGCGTCCTGGAGGAATTCGAAAATCCCTTGGTCGATGGTTTGCATGGCCACCAGGTCGCTGCTTTTCAGCATGTCTTTGCGAAACTTTCGAATCGACAGGCAGGGGCCGTCCAGGGCAATCGGCGGGATGATCGCATTGACCCGGCTGCCGTCGGGCAGGCGCGCATCCACCATCGGCGACGACTCATCCAGCCGGCGTCCCAGGGGCGCAAGGATGCGCTGCATGACCCGCTCCACATGGTGGTCGTCAATGAAGCGCAAATCACTTTGTTGCAGCAGGCCATCGCGCTCGACGAACACCCGGTGCGGGCCGTTGACCAGGATTTCAGTGACCGTCGGGTCCCGCAGCAGCACCTCCAGCGGGCCGAAACCGGTCAGTTCATCGACGATCTCTTCGGCCAGGCGCTCCATTTCGTAGCGGGAAATCGCCAGGTGCATACGTGTGATGTATTCGGCCACCTTGTCGATCACGAACTGCGCCAGGGATTGGCGTGTGCTCTCCAACAGGTTTTTTCCCGACTCTTCGATGGCATCGATGATGTAGCGATGCAGCACCAGTTTCAGGCCGTCGTGATCGGTGTTGCCGGCGCTGCCACGCGGGGTAACGCCAAACAGCTTCTCGCCGTTCATTTGGTCCCCAGAAGGCGGTTAAGCCAGTTGGTGGAGGGTTTTGCCAGGCCTTCGGAGCGTTTTGCCAGGCGCTCGCCCAAGGCACGCAGCGCTTGCGTCAGGCTTTCCCGCGGGGCCAGGGAGAACAAGGTCTGCGCCTGGTTTTTGGCACTCAGGCGAACTTCCGGGCTCCAGGGCAACACGGCGATCACTTCCAGCCCGAAGCTTTTGCCCAGCGCTTCCGAGTCGGGGGCGGCACCTTTGAGGTAGCGGTCGACCAGCAGCCGGGCATGGTCCAGCTTCATGCCTTTTTCTCGCCACAGGTTAAGTACCGCCAGGTTGCGGCGGCAGTCCGGCACGCTTTGGTCGGTACACCACAGCAGTTTGTCGCAATGGCTGACAAAGGTGCGCAAGGCTTCGCTGTCGGGTTGGCCGGTCAGGTTCACCACGATGTGCTGGAAGTGCTGGCGCAGGGCACTGAGCAACATGTACAGCTCGGCTGCACTGGTACGGTCCAGCGGCTCATCGTTATTGTGATAGGCGAGGATGCGCAGGCCGGCTTCGGCCGAGGTGAAGGCGCTGTTGATCAGGGTGGAGTCCAGGCGTCGCAAGTGGCGCAGGGCGTCGCCGAAATGAAAGGAGCTTTCCAGCCCCAGCAGCGCCAGGCTGTCGGCGAGTGGCAGACCCAGGTCGAGCAACAACGTTTGCTGCCCGCTTTTTTGCACCACCAGCGCCAGGTGGCTGGCGATCAGCGCACCGTCGGCATTGCCTTGGGTGCCGTAGAGTACGGTCAGCCCGCCCAGGTGGGCATTCGGGGTGACGGCCGGCAAGCGTTTGCTCAGGCGCCGAACCAGGCCGGCAACCTCACTGGCGCGCGAGCCGTAGGCGACGAAATCCCGCGCACCGGCACGCATCGCGTTCAGCACAAGCTGGTTGTCCATGCCATCGCCCAAGGCCACGATGGCAAGCAGGGGCTTGGCCTCCAGGGCGCCTTCGATCAGCGCGCACTGGGTGGTCACGTGTTCACGGTCCAGGCCAATAAACACCAGGTTGGCGAACGTCACGTCCACCAGTGCCAGCAGTTCGTCGAGGCTGCCGGCGCCGGCGCTGACCACTTGTCCCAGGGGCGCGAGGGCCCCCTGAAGCCATTCCAGATCCGTGTTGTTGCGGGTAATTGCCAAAAAGGTCTGGCTCAGGCTTTCGCTCATTCGGACAGTCCACTGCGGCGATCGAAATTGCCGTTTTCGAGGAAATACAGGCGGTACCAGTTCGGGTCGTAATTGCGCAGTTTTTCTCCTGGCAATGAGGGCAGCTTGGCGTTGGCGGCCAGCGGCTGTACCAGGTGCGGAGTGACGATCATCAGCAGCTCTTTTTCCTGGCGGCTGACGTTGGAGTCGCGAAAGAACGCTCCGAGGATCGGGATGTCCCCCAGGCCGGGGAATTTGCTGACGCTTGAGGTGTTATTGGTGCTGATCAGGCCGCTGATCACGAAGCTTTCGCCGTCGGCCAGGGAGATGCTGGTGTCGGTGCGCCTGACCGTCAGCGCCGGCACCGAGATACCCTGGATGGTGACGGCGTTGCTGTAGTCCAGCTCACTGACCTCTGGCGCGACCTTCAGGGAAATTCGCCCATGGTCGATGACGGTCGGGGTCAGGGTCAGGCGGATGCCGAACTCCTTGTATTCGATGGAGATGGTGTTGCTGCCGCTGCTGGGCACCGGGATCGGCACTTCACCACCGGCGAGGAAGGTCGCACTTTGCCCGCTGAGCGCCACCAGGCTCGGACGGGCCAGGGTGTAGGCAAACCCGCTCCTTTCCAGGGCGTTGATCATGGCCGAGACACGGCCGCCGCCGAAGCCGATGTTGAAGGTGTCATTGTTCACCGGCAGCCCGCGAAATCCCGTGGCCGCCGCGTTGGCGACATTGTTGGGGGCGCCGAACAAAAAGTTGCCGCCCCGGCCAAAGATCGAGGTACTGGCTTCCTTGAGTTTGGTGCGGCTCACTTCCACAAAGCGGATGTCGGTTTGCACCTGGCTGGGTAGCGTCGGGTCATCGGACGGCGACAGGGCCAGGCTGGTCAGGGCCGACGTGGCCTTGCCCTGGACGAACACCATGCTCTGGCGCGGGCTGCTGGAACAGGCCGTCCAGACCATCAGGCTGGTGGTGCCTGAGGCGATGCCGGTGAGCAGGAACGCCTGGTTGCCATTGACCTGCACGTCGGCCACTTTTGGATCGCCAATGGCCAGCCGCGTAATCGGTACCGGCGATTGGATCGCCTGTTGAGCACCTTCACCCACCTCCAGTACCGCCGGCAGTTGGCCCAGGCCCGTGCAATTGCCAGGCGCCGCCAGCGCCACCTCCACAGGCAGGCTCAAGGTGAGGAGACCCCAGAATACTCGTGAAAAAAACCACACGGAACGACTGCTCATTCAAGGCATCCTTAGCTCTTTCAGGGCGTTTGTTGAGTCACCTGGTTGCCGCGTATCACCTCGACTCCCGAGCGTTTTGGAACACCATTGGCGGTGGCCGGGCCGAAACTGTTGAGAGGCGCCTGGCTGAAGGATAGTTGGTTGAACTGATAGAGATCGCGCTTTGTGTTTTCCAGGTTGATCGCGGACTCCGTTTCACCGGCCCAGTAGTGGCTCAGCAGTTGTTCGTCAGCACTGCGTACGGCCAGGCGCAATACGCCGGATTGGGCCGCGAGCATCAGCCGGCTCATGAGCTGCTCCGGTACGGCGAGGAGTACCGTGCGTGCACTGGCGCGACTCTGCTGGGCCTTGAGTTTTTCATCCGGGGTAGTCGGTGGTACAGAGCCGGGCTTGCCATCGTTGGTCAGCCCCAATTGGTCGCCCACACCCAGCAGACGCAAGGCGGGCACCACGACTTGTGCGGACTGCTGCGGGTTGCTGGCTTCCTGGCGCAGGAAGAGCAGGACGTCCACATAGTCGCCCGGGGTCAGTTGCCCGCCGGCACCGATTACTTCATCCACGGCGACGGCGAGGGCGCGCTCGTTGGGGCGGATCATCCGTGCCAAGGTGCCGCCGGAGCTGAAGCTTTCCTCTGTCAGCCAGGTGCCGGCCGACAACGGCCGCCAAGGGACCTTGCCCACCGCCTGGTCGAGGCGGGTGAGGCTGCCGGCGGGCACTGTGCGCAGTCTTTCCAGAGTCAGGTCGGCGGCAGTGAGCTCAACAAAAGCAGCGACGTCACGGGCCAGGACCACCACGGGTTGGCGCGTCTGGTCTTCGGCAACGGGTTGCGCCACTTCAGGTGATTGGGGCACGGGCGGTGCGACAGGGGCCGGGCGGCTGAGTACCAGGCCCCAGTAGCCTGCAATCAGTGCACCTACCAATAGCAGCCCGGCGAGGATCAAGCTAATCCGACTGTTCATGAAGGCTCTCCCTTTCCTGCTGCATCCACTGCGCTTTCCTACTAATGCCTGCGTATTCGGATCGCTTCGAGCGTCTAACTATTTCGCTATTTGAAGGTAGTTCAGCTAGGACAAAACGCCATTACCGGGCGAAAAATATCTCCAGAACCTCTGCAAAAGTTGATTTTTTGGCGTCAGCCTGCCGACTAATACTTTGTGATTAATCCGTTCTTACAGTTGTTGGTATGGGGTTTGTTGACAATGCTCTAGTGGCACACCGAAATCATTTTTGTGATGCCGCGATACCAGCGCCGTGAGCGCAAAGGAGAAGTCATTATGTTCCTTGATCTTATTCGCATGGGATTCATCAAAGTCCAGGTTTTTTTCTATTCGAAAGAGGGCGCGTCGGGTATCGAATATGCACTGGTTGCAGCGATGGTTGCTGTGGCGCTGGCGGCCTTTATTGCACCCATCAGGACGGCGATAACCGGCGTCTTTACTGCGATACAGGGCGCCATTCATACCTGACTCTGGTCCTCGCGCAAGCACGTGCAGGTTCCGCTGAATGATCTATTGCGTATCAGGCATTTCCCCATGAACGCCTCTTTGTCCCCCCGGCAACAAATCCTTTTGGTGGACGACGAAGAGGACGCCCTCATTGAGCTGGCCGAGTCGCTGGAGAATGAGGGCTTTGTCTGTTTTACCGCCACCTCGGTCACCTTCGCCTTGCAGGAGCTGACCCTGCACCCCGATATCGCCCTGGTGATCACCGACCTGCGCATGCCCGAGGAGAGTGGTATTTCCTTGATCAAGCGCCTGCGCGAACACACCGCTCGCCAGCATTTGCCGGTGATCGTCATGTCTGGCCATGCCGAGATGGATGATGTCAGCGACATGCTGCGCTTGCAGGTACTGGACCTGTTTCGCAAGCCGATCTATCTGGTGCGCTTGATCGACACCCTCAACAACCTCTTCCCCATCCCGAAAATCAGACTGATGTAGGAGCGAGCTTGTGTGGGAGCGAGCAAGCTCGCTCCCACAGGGTTCAGAGTTGGTAGCTGAAACTCAGCGTATACCGCGGCCGCCGATTGAAGCTGTCCAGGGCGATGTCCGACATTGGCTTGGCCGCTTCCAGCGCAATGTTGTAGTACTTGTTGTCCCCGAAACGCAGGCCCACCGCCGCCGATGACATGTTGTTGCCCTTGACCGGCAGCTCGTTGAACCAGGTCTTGGCCTTGTCCAGCACCACATACGGCTGCAGGATTTTTACCCACTCGCCACTGCGGTTGAAGCTGTAGTTGACCTCATACGCCACGCCCCAACCCTTGTCGCCCGAGCCCTGGTCATCCGGATAACCACGCCCGAAATTCTGCCCGCCGAAGGTCGCGCGTTCGCTGTCGGGCAGGGTGTCGTTGCTCCAGTAGAAGGCACCCGATGCCACGCCTTGCCAGTGGTCGAAGAACTTGTTGCTTTGCACCCCCGACAGACGCAGGCGGAAGAATTCCAGGTCCGGCTGCGTGCCTTCGATATCACTGTGGGTGCGTGCACCCAGGCCGTTGATTCCCTGGTACAGCCCGGCGCTGAGAATCCGCAGTTGGCGGTCGTCTGACTTGCGCCAGTCGCCCTCGAACGCAAGGGCTCGCAGGTCGGTTTCCACGTCGAAGCGCAGCGGGTAGCCCACCAGTTGATAGCGGGTGGTTTGGTCCACCGCGTAAAGGCGCGTGCCAAGGGTCAATGACTCCGTGGGGGAGGCGATCAAGGGGTGAGACAGGCCGATGGAGTAGCGGTCAATCGCCTGGTGCGGCTTGAGTTCGAAGCCACCGTCCAGTTGTACGTTGCTGTTGGGGTCGGCGCGGTAGCGTTCAGCGTTGAGTACCAACTGGCTGCCTTCGGCATTGATGAACTGGCTGTAGCCCAGGCGGTAGTAATGCTCATCATCCTTGCCCGGCGGGAACAGGCCACTGAGGCTCAATTGCTCGCCCATCGAGGTCTGGGAATTACTGGTGGCGGCCAGCAGCGCCTGCGTGCCGCTACGGTTGTCTTCGTTCAGGCTCATGCTGGTGGTGAACGGCTTGCGGCTGGCCTGGATCTGCATGTGCGTGCCGCCGTCGGTGGTGCCCGGTGGCGGTACTTGTGCCTGCAACGTCACACCCGGGATACGCCCCATCAGCGTGGTGTAGCGCTCGAAGGTCTTGCGGGTCAGCGGGCGTTCACCCAGCAGCTTGGCCGCCAGCTTGTCGACGTAGGCCGAGACTGCGCCGATGTCGCCCTGCACGTTGTAATCCTTGATGTAGCCCTCCACCAGCACCACGTGCACCAGGCCGTTTTCGAAGCGCTGGTCGGGCAGGTAGGCGTAGGACAACAGGTAGCCGTCCTGCTGGTAGCGGCGGGTGATGCCACGGGTGGCTTCGATCAGTTGGGCGAGGGTGGTTTCGTGGCCAATCAGCGGCTCGAAAACCTGGGCCACGTCCTTGAGTGGGTAGATCGTGCCGCCGTCGATTTGCAGCTTGCGGATGGTCACTTTGGTGTCCATCAACAGCGGCTGGTTCTGGGTGGCGGCCGGCTCGGGCAACTGGGTCTGCGGCGTGACCGGGCGATAGGCGTCGGCGGGGAGGTTGGGCACCGGCAGGTTGCGAATGGTGTCGTTGCTATTGAGGAAGCTGGGCAGGGTCTCGGCGTGGACACTGGCAGCAATCAGGGTGAGTAGAAACAAAGGCGTCAAGGCGCGCATAGGACACTCCATGGTCAAACTGCAGCAGCGTTTCGCGGATTCCCGCCGGGCTCTGGGGCTCGGTTCGGGAGGGCCTTTCACTGGCCAATAAAAAAGACGAGAGACTCATTGGAATCTCTCGTCTCAACCAAGCGTAGGCGCTGGAGGGGAGGCCGTCTAATGGCCAGGTGCAATTCTATTTTTTGCCGGTCAGCCCGCCGAGCAAGCCGCCCAGGCCTCCACCGGTGTTTGTGTTTGCAGTGCCTCCGGCGGAGGCGCTGGCACCCACGTTCAAGCCGCCGAGCAGGCCGCCACCGCTACTGCTGGTACCTCCGGTGACCAAGCCACCCACCGAGCCGACAGTATTACCCACTGCATTCAAGGTACCGCCTACGGCGTTGGTGATCGGGTTGGCATTGGCTGCCGTCAGGTTGGTGCCCAGACCGCTGACCGCGCCGCCGACTTGGGTCACCAGGCCGTTCACTGGTGCGCCGATACCCGTGCTGGTACCGATGTTTTGGGTCAGCCCGGCAACGCCCGTTGTCACTGGGTTCAGTGCGGCGCCGACATTGGTCGCCAGCCCCGCGACCGGAGCCGTGGCGCCGGTGTTGGCTACGCCGTTGCCGCCAATCAGGGTGCCGAGGGACGCGACGGTGTTGCCCACGGCACCCCCGGTTACGCCCGCAGCACTGACAGTGCCATTGGTGTTGCCGATGTTCAGGCCGTTGCCGACGTTGGCGACGAGGCCACCGACCAGTTCAGGCAGACCCGATTGCGGGGTCGTGGTTGCCGGATTGACGTAGCCACTCGACTTATCAAGGGTGGTGCCGACGCCAGTCAACACGCCACCGACGAGTGTCCCGACTGGGTTGCCTGCACCGCCGGCACTGGCCACCTGGCCACCCAGGCCGGTGACAGTGGCGCCCACTTTATCGATCAAACCACCGACCGGGTTGCCCAGGCCTGTCTTATTGCCCAGGTTACCCGTGGTGTTTTCCACCAGAGAGACGACGGGTACCAGTACGCTTTTACCGACCGTATTGGTCAAGCCGCCCAGTGGCCCGGTGGTGCTGGCCGTGCTCAAGGTGTCGCCGAGCATGGTCACGGTTTGGCCGACTTTATCGACCAGGCCACCTGCTGCGCCGCCTACACCGCCGGTCAAGCCACCGACCACGGGAATGCCGCCCAACGTAGTGCCCAGGGACTTGCCGGTGTTGGACACGCCGGTACCCAGGTCGGCCACGCCATCGGCCACACCGGCAACGGTGGTGCCCAAGGCGTTGCTATTGGTGCCCAGGGTGCCCAGGCCGTTAGTCAGGCCGCTGCCGATGCTGTTGACGGCAGTGCCCGTGGCGGTGACTAACCCGCCAGCGGTAGTACCGACAATTGGCACCGTGGTCAGGGTCGTACCCAGGTCGCCCACCGCGGTGCCGACATTACCGACGACACCGCCTACAGCGCCCACTACCTGGCCGGTGACCAGAGGAGTGGTCGAACCTGTGCCACCACCAGTGCCACCGCCGGTGCCACCACCTGTGCCGCCGCCCGTGCCACCGCCGGTGCCTCCTCCGGTGCCGCCACCAGTACCGCCACCAGTACCTCCGCCAGTACCGCCACCAGTACCGCCGCCGGTTCCACCACCAGTACCTCCATCTGTGCCGCCACCGGTACCACCGCCAGTGCCTCCGTCAGTGCCACCGCCGGTACCGCCACCCGTTCCGCCGCCAGTACCACTGCCACTGCCAGCATCCGGAGATGACGCCGCGACGCTACTGTGATGACCACCACCACCGCTGCTGCAGCCTCCGAGGCTAACTGCCAGAATCAGGGCCAGCGCGGTACTTGCTTTCCACAACACGACTTGAGTTTTCATGATTGAGTTCCTTGCACCAGGTACAGCCTTTGCTGTTATCGAAGTTCGCTGTTTCTATAGGCAGCGATACATTCGTCCGTTGTGGCTATAACAGACCCGGGTGCGTTATCTCGCAATGCTCAACTTGGTATTAACGATTTATATACAGATAGGGTTAGTCTGCTTAGCGACTAATACCAAGGGTGTAGTGGGGGAGGGTGTAGACGTTGCGAGGTGTTTAAAATCATGGGGTTAATAAAGATAGCGGGCTATTGATAGCCCGCTATAACTTAGGGTGTATATATACAATTTATCAGGAGATTGGCCGCCAACGCCCCGTCATGTGTTCAATATCCCCGGCGCCCTTTAGTTGTAACTCGCCACTGGAACCGGCGGCACTTGTCAATAAAGTTACTTCACTGGGTAAGCGCACCGGCTTTTTAAACTCGACGTCTATTTCGATATTGGCCGCAGGCAAATGTTCGCTCAGTGCTGCCAATGTGCGTGCCGTGTTCCATAACCCATGGGCGATGGCCTGGGGGAAGCCAAACAACTTGGCAGTGAGGGCACTCAAGTGAATCGGGTTGTAGTCGCCGGACACCCGGGCGTAGCGGCGGCCGATGTCGGCGGGGGCTTTCCAGCGGGTCAGCTCGCTGACGCTGGTAGGGGCTTGCAGGGTGTGGTCCGCCGCAGCGCCATCGAGTTTCACCCCGCGACAGAGCATCCGGCTTTCGGCTTCCCACAGCAGCCCCAGTGAATCCTCGACCGTGGTCACGATATCGAAGGTCGCGCCCTTGGCATGGGGCTGCAAGTTCTGCGCGTAGACACCGACGGTCAGCTCACTCACACCACCCAATGGGCGCAGGATGCGGATCCGGTTGCTCAGGTGGATCAACCCCAGCAGCGGGAATGGAAACGCCTTGTCGGTGAGCAATTGCATCTGCAGGCCGAACGCCAGGATATGGGGATAAGTGGCCGGCAGTACCGGGCTCTCGGCAAACCCGCAGACCTTGCGATAGGCGTCCACCTCCTTGGGGTTAACGCTGACCCGGCAGCGCAGCCCTTGTTGGGGCAACGTGGTACCGGTGATCTTGCGCTTGAGCGCCGCACGCCAATACAGCGGCGGCAGAAACGGGGTGCTGCCTAATGTGTGCCACTCCATGCTTACGCTCCCAATAGACTTTGCCCACACACCCGCAATGCTTGCCCGCTGACCGCACCCGAGCCCGGTTGGCCGAGCCAGGCCACCGCTTCGGCAACGTCCTGGGGCAAGCCGCCCTGGCCCAGGGAGCTCATGCGCCGCCCGGCCTCACGCAAGGCGAAGGGAATGTGTGCGGTCATCTGGGTTTCGATGAAGCCTGGGGCCACGGCGTTGATGCTGATCCCGCGTTCCCCCAGCAACGGCGCCCACGCCTGGGCCAGGCCGATCAGCCCGGCCTTGCTCGCGGCGTAGTTGGTTTGCCCGCGATTGCCGGCGATACCGCTGATGGACGCCAGCAGCACCACGCGGCCGTTGTCGTGCAGGGTGCCGCTGTCCAGCAGCGCCTTGGTCAGCACTTGTGGCGCGTTGAGGTTGACTGCCAATACCGCGTCCCAGTATTCGGGCGTCATGTTGGCCAGGGTTTTATCGCGAGTGATGCCGGCGTTGTGCACCACGATGTCGAGGCCGTCCGGCAGGTGTTCGATCAACTGGGTGGCGGCGTCTTCGGCGCAGATATCCAGGGCGATGCTGCGGGCGCCCAGGCGCGCGGCCAGGGCATCGAGGTCGGCCTTGGCTTGAGGCACGTCCAGCACGATCACTTCGGCGCCGTCACGGGCCAGGGTTTCGGCAATCGAGGCGCCGATGCCTCGGGCCGCGCCGGTCACCAGCGCCTTGCGCCCGGCCAGTGGTCGGGTCCAATCCTCGACCTGGGTCGGGCAGGCATTCAATCGAATCACTTGGCCGGAGATATAGGCGCTTTTGGGTGAGAGGAAAAACCGCAACGCACCTTCCAACTGGTCTTCGGCGCCTTCGCCCACATACAGCAACTGCAGGACGCCGCCGCTGCGCAGCTCTTTCGCCAACGAGCGGCTGAAGCCTTCAAGGGCGCGCTGGGCGCTGGCGGCGAACGGGTCGCTGAGGCTTTCCGGGGCGCGGCCAAGGATCACCAGGTGTGCGCTGTGATCGAGGTTCTTCATCAACGGCTGAAAGAATTCCCGCAGCTGCTTGAGTTGATCCGTGTGCTGCAACTGGCTGGCGTCGAACACCACGGCCTTGAGCTTGGGCCCGTGGCCGGGAATCCAGGTGGTTGCCGTCGACGATTCGGTGCCGTAGCTATAGATAGCGTCGGTCAGCTTATTGGCGAATGGCAGGATTTTCGTTGCCAGCGGGCCGCCGCCGATCAGCAGCGCACCCTCCACCGGGCGCAGGCGTCCGGCCTGCCAACGTTCCAGGCGCACCGGTGACGGCAGGCCAATGGCGGCGACCAGGCGATGGCCGAGGCTGGAGTTGGCGAAGTCGATATAACGGTCAGACATGGAACGCTCTCCGAGTGGTGGGGTTCAAACGGTGGACCATCAATAGGTGAAAGTCGTTCGATTGAGCCTAGGCTAGGCTCAGAGATTCACCCCATAACCTCAAGGGAGCTTTCCATGACTCAATTGCGCCGTGTAGCGATCATTGGCGGTAACCGCATCCCCTTCGCCCGCTCCAACGGCCCTTACGCCACGGCGAGCAACCAGGCGATGCTGACCGCCGCCCTGGAAGGCCTGATCGAACGCTACAACCTGCACGGCCTGCGCATTGGCGAGGTGGCCGCCGGGGCGGTGCTCAAGCATTCCCGAGACTTCAACCTGACCCGCGAGTGCGTGCTGGGCTCGCGCCTGTCACCGCAAACCGCGGCCTACGATATTCAGCAGGCCTGTGGCACGGGGCTGGAAGCCGCGTTGCTGGTGGCGAACAAGATCGCCCTGGGGCAGATCGAAAGCGGGATTGCTGGCGGCGTCGACACCACGTCTGATGCGCCGATCGGGGTGAATGAGGGGTTGCGCAAAATCTTGCTGCAAGCCAATCGCAGCAAATCCATGGCGGATAAACTAAAAATCCTGTTACAACTTCGTCCCCATCACCTCAAGCCGGAACTGCCGCGCAACGGCGAACCGCGCACCGGGTTGTCCATGGGCCAGCACTGCGAATTGATGGCGCAGACCTGGCAGATCCCCCGCGCCGAGCAGGATCAACTGGCGTTGGAAAGCCACCAGAAAATGGCCGCGTCCTACGCCGAAGGCTGGCACAACGACTTGCTCACGCCCTTTCTCGGCCTGACCCGCGACAACAACCTGCGCCCTGACCTGACCCTGGAAAAACTCGCCAGCCTCAAGCCGGCCTTCGAGCGCAGCGAAAAGGGCACCCTTACCGCCGGTAATTCGACGCCGCTGACCGACGGCGCCTCGTTGGTGCTGCTGGGCAGTGAAGCCTGGGCCAAGGAGCGCGGCTTGCCGATCCTCGCCTACTTGCGCGATGGCGAGGCGGCGGCGGTAGATTTCGTCAACGGTGCTGAAGGCCTGCTGATGGCGCCGGTGTACGCGGTGCCGCGCTTGCTGGCCCGCAATGGCCTGACACTGCAGGACTTCGATTACTACGAGATTCACGAAGCCTTCGCTGCCCAAGTGTTGTGCACGCTGAAAGCCTGGGAAGATCCGGAATACTGCAGGACCCGCCTGGGGCTGGACGCACCGCTGGGCTCCATCGACCGCAGCCGCTTGAACGTCAAGGGTAGTTCATTGGCCGCCGGCCACCCGTTTGCCGCCACTGGCGGGCGGATCGTCGCCAACCTGGCCAAGCTGTTGGACGCGGCCGGCAAGGGCCGGGGCCTGATCTCGATCTGCGCCGCCGGGGGGCAGGGCGTCACCGCGATTATTGAGCGCTGAATTACACTCTTGATGAACAACAACCCCTGTAGGCGCGAGCGTGCTCGCGAAGGTCGTAAACGATGACGCTGGCATACTGAATCAACGCGGCGCCCTCGGGGTTTTCGCGAGCAAGCTCGCTCCTACAGGGGATCGCAGATTAATCTGGCATATTGGATGCATTCTTAAGCGGTCAAAGGTCGGTACCCTCTCCCCGAGGCGAGAGGATTGCCGTATAACGAGTGCCATACGCGTGTTTGGTAATAAAGGACCCACAATAAAAGCTGATGAAGACTCCTAAACGCATTGAACCCCTGATCGAGGACGGTCTGGTCGACGAGGTGCTGCGCCCACTCATGAGTGGTAAAGAAGCAGCTGTTTACGTGGTGCGCTGCGGCAACGAGTTACGTTGCGCCAAGGTCTACAAGGAGGCGAATAAACGAAGTTTTCGTCAGGCGTCCGAATACCAGGAAGGCCGCAAGGTCCGCAACAGCCGCCAGGCCCGGGCCATGGCCAAGGGCTCCAAGTTCGGCAAGAAAGAAACCGAAGACGCCTGGCAGAACGCCGAGGTCGCGGCGCTGTTTCGTCTGGCCGGTGCGGGCGTTCGCGTGCCCAAGCCGTACGACTTCCTTGAAGGCGTGCTGCTGATGGAGCTGGTGGCCGATGAATACGGCGACGCGGCGCCACGTCTGAACGACGTGACGCTGGAGCCGGACCAGGCCCGTGAATACCACGCCTTCCTGATTACCCAGATCGTGCTGATGTTGTGTACCGGCCTGGTGCACGGTGACCTTTCCGAGTTCAACGTGCTGCTGACGCCGACGGGCCCGGTGATCATCGACCTGCCCCAGGCGGTGGACGCGGCGGGCAACAACCACGCGTTCACCATGCTGGAACGGGATGTGGGCAACATGGCTTCCTACTTCGGGCGCTTTGCCCCGGAGTTGAAGAAGACCAAGTACGCCAAGGAGATGTGGGCGCTGTACGAAGCCGGCACTCTGCACCCGGCCAGCGTCTTGACCGGCGAGTTCGACGAGCCGGAAGAGTTGGCTGACGTGGGCGGTGTTATCCGCGAGATCGAAGCGGCGCGGCTCGATGAAGAGCGTCGCCAGGCGATCCGTGCGGCCGATGATGCTCCACCGAGCAAAGCATCGGAAGAGCCTCCACCGCCGCCTTGGATGCAGTGATCCAATAATCGGGAAGGATCCCGGTCCATGTGGGAGCTGGCTTGCCTGCGATAGCATCACCTCGGTTTGGCTGACAGACCGAGGTGCCTGCATCGCAGGCAAGCCAGCTCCCACATTTGTTTTGTGCAGTCAGTAAAGTCTCGTCAGGCGCAACAACTGCCCGATGCCAATTCCTTGAGAATCGGGCAATCCGGCCGATGATCGCCCTGGCAGTGTTCCACCAGGTCCTGCAACGTATCGCGCAACTGCCCCAACTCGCGGATCTTCTGGTTCAGCTCATCGATATGCTGGCGGGCCAGCGCCTTCACGTCGGCACTCGCGCGCCCCCGGTCTTGCCAGAGGGCCAGCAGCTTGCCGACCTCCTCAAGGGAAAACCCCAGGTCCCGCGAACGCTTGATAAACGCCAGGGTGTGCAAATCATCGGCGCTATAGATGCGGTAGCCGCTGTCGGTGCGATGGGCGGCTTTCAACAAACCGATGGACTCGTAGTAACGAATCATCTTGGCACTCAGGCCGCTTTGGCGCGCTGCTTGGCCGATGTTCATGGACGCTCGTCCTCCAGATCCTTGGGTTTCCAGGTTTTCAACAGCAGCGCATTACTCACCACGCTGACACTGGACAGGGCCATGGCCGCGCCGGCCATCACCGGGTTGAGCAGGCCGAACGCCGCCAGTGGAATGCCGACCAAGTTATACACAAAGGCCCAGAACAGATTCTGTCGAATTTTCGCATAGGTCTTGCGGCTGATTTCCAGGGCGGCGGGCACCAGTCGTGGGTCGCCGCGCATCAGGGTGATCCCGGCGGCGTGCATGGCCACGTCGGTGCCGCCACCCATGGCGATACCAATGTCCGCGGCAGCCAGGGCCGGGGCGTCGTTGATGCCATCGCCGACCATCGCGACGACGCCGGTCTTTTTCAGCTCGGCGACCGTGGCGGCCTTGTCGGCGGGCAGTACTTCGGCGTGTACGTCATCGATGCCCAGGGCGTCGGCGACCACGCGGGCGCTGCCACGGTTATCGCCGGTCAGCAGGTGGCTGCTGATATGCCGCGCCTTGAGTGCTTGTATCGCTTGCAGGGCGCCCGGTTTAAGCGTGTCACCGAAGGCGAACAAACCCAGCACGCGAGGCTGCGGGCCTTGCTCGATCAGCCAGGACAAGGTGCGGCCTTCGGCCTCCCAGGCGCTGGCCGAGTCGGCGAGATCACCGGTGCTCAAGCCGGTTTCTTCCAGCAGGCGACGGTTGCCCAGCGCCAGTTGCCGACCGTCGAGAGTGCCTGCGATGCCGCGCCCGGTGAGGGACTGGCTGGCGCTGACATCAGCCACGTTCAAGCCCTGTTCGGCGCAGGCGTCCAGCACCGCCTTGGCCAGCGGGTGTTCACTGCCGCGTTGCAGCGCCCCGGCCTGTTGCAGCAGGGCGGCTTCATTGCCATCGACGGCGGCCAAGTGCGCGATTTTCGGGGTGCCGGAGGTCAGTGTGCCGGTCTTGTCGAACACCACGGCGCTGACTTCATGGGCGCGCTCCAGGGCTTCGGCGTCCTTGATCAGGATGCCGTGGCGGGCGGCGACGCCGGTGCCGGCCATGATGGCGGTGGGGGTGGCGAGGCCAAGGGCGCAAGGGCAGGCGATCACCAACACGGTCACGGCATTGATCAGCGCAACTTCCAAAGGCGCGCCATACAGCCACCAGCCGATCAGCGTGGCCAGGGCCAGCACCAGCACCACCGGCACGAACACCTGGCTGACTTTATCCACCAGCTTCTGGATCGGAGCCTTGGCGGCCTGGGCGTCTTCCACCAGGCGGATGATCCTTGCCAATACGCTTTCTGCGCCAAGGGCCAGGGTGCGCACCAGCAGCCGGCCTTCGCCGTTGATGGCGCCGCCGGTGACGGCATCGCCCGGCTGTTTCGGCACCGGCAGGCTTTCACCGCTGATCAGCGCTTCGTCGGCGTGGCTTTGGCCTTCGACGACTTCGCCGTCCACCGGGAAGCGTTCGCCGGGTTTGACCAGCACCAGGTCATTCAGCTTGAGGGCGGTGATGGCAACGTCCTGCTCGCGGCCGTCGATCACTTGAATCGCCCGCTCCGGGCGCAAGGCTTCCAGGGCGCGGATAGCACTGGCGGTCTGGCGCTTGGCGCGGCTTTCCAGGTATTTACCCAGCAGCACCAGGGCGATCACCACGGCCGAGGCTTCGAAATACAGATGGGGCATCGTGCCGGCGGACGCCGTGAGCCATTCATAGAGACTCAAGCCGTAACCGGCGCTGGTGCCGATGGCTACCAGCAGGTCCATATTGCCGGCCCCAGCGCGTACGGCTTTCCAGGCGGCGATATAGAAGCGTGCGCCGAAGATGAACTGCACCGGGGTGGCCAGGGCAAATTGAACCCAGGCCGGGAGCATCCAGTGCAGCCCGAACGGTTGCACCAGCATCGGCAGCACCAATGGCGCGGCGAGCAGGATCGCCAGCAGCAGCGACCAACGCTCATGGCTCAGGCGTTGTTCCTGGCTGGCCTGGGTGGCGGTTTCGCTTTGGGGCAGGGTGGCGGTGTAGCCGGCCTTGTCGACGGCGGCGATCAGCACGCGGGGGTCCATTTGGCCGAGCACTTCAATGTGGGCGCGTTCGTTGGCCAGGTTGACGCTGACGCTTTGCACCCCGGGCACTTTGCCCAGTGCCCGTTCAACCCGCCCGGCGCAGCTGGCGCAGGTCATGCCGCTGATCGGCAGGTCGAAGGTGGTGGATCCGTTCATGGGCAGTACTCCAGGAGAGATTGCCCCTAGGATCAACCTTGACCTGTGGGGAAGGTCAAGGCTTCAGATCAATGTTTCAATATTCCAATGCCGCCGGCTTCAGATACATGCCGTCCGGCCCTTGCGCAATACGCAGCTTGCGCACGTCACCCGCCTTCAACGTAATGTTTTGCGCCGGTGGCGCGAGCATGCCCGGCAAGCAGCCTTGGGATTGCCCCGGCAATAACTTCAGGCGCAACGACACATTCCCGGCCGGCAAGTTGAATGAGGTGGCCTGCTCCTGGAACAGCCGCCCGGCCAACTGGTCCTGGATGTACAAGCCAATCTCGCAGTTGGTGGGCACTTCCAGGCGCTCCCGGGAAATGATCAGCACCGCATAATCTTGATCTGCGCTGGCCGGTGGCACAGCAGCAAACAAGCCCAACAGGCTGACAAGGCCAAAAAATGACCAGCGCATGGCGAATTCTCCGAAGTTCACATCGTGGATAGGTGCAGCTTGGCCGAGGGCGCGAATGAATGCCAGCCCGGCCGATTTTTTCAGAACTTGACCTTGCCATCGTGGCAAGGTCAAAACTGTGGGCAACCTCATCAAAGGAGTCATGTCATGCAAGTATTCAGCGTTGAAGGAATGACCTGCGGCCACTGCGTTCGCTCAGTCACCCAGGCGGTGCAGGATAAGGACCCGGCGGCCAGCGTGCGCGTCGACCTCGCGGCAAAGCAAGTGTGCGTAGAAAGCAGCCTGCTGTCGCCGGCGGAGGTGATCAACCTGATCAGCGAAGAAGGCTACAGCGTCAAGCTCGCCTGATTTTCTGATAGTTAGCGAGCTAACTTAATGTTCAAGGCACCCATGCCCGGCTAGACTGTCGGGCTGCCGACTCACCTGGGTGCCTGATGAACCTTCGTATAATTCTGATCTTGGGGGCCTTGAGCGCGTTCGCGCCGTTGGCCATCGACTTCTACCTGCCGGGTTTCCCGGCCATGGCCGTGGCATTCGGCACCGACGAAAAACATATTCAGCTGACCTTGGCCGTGTACTTCACGGGCCTGGCAATCGGCCAGTTGATCTATGGGCCGCTGGCGGACCGTTTTGGCCGACGCGGGCCGCTGCTGAGCGGTGTCACCCTGTTTACCCTGGCGTCCTTTGCGTGTGCGTACGCGCCTTCCCTGGAATGGCTGATCGGTGCGCGTTTCGTCCAGGCCTTGGGTGGTTGCGCGGGTATGGTGATCTCCCGGGCGGTGGTCAGCGATAAATGCGACGCGGTGGGCTCGGCCAAGGTGTTTTCCCAATTGATGCTGGTCACCGGGCTGGCGCCGATCCTCGCACCGCTGGCGGGCGGGGTGATGGTCGGTGTGTGGGGCTGGCAGTCGATCTTCCTGGCGTTGACGGCATTCAGTGTGATGGCGGCCATCGCGGTGGCGGTCGGGCTGCCGGAAAGTTTCCCCGCCCATCAGCCGCGCCAGCCGCTGTCGGGTGCGCTGCGCCAGTACGGCCGGTTGCTGTCGGACCGGGTGTACCTGGGCTATGCCTTGACCGGCGGTATCTCGATTGCCGGTATGTTTGCCTACATCGCGGGCTCGCCCTTCGTCTTTATCAAGCTCTATGGCGTGCCCGCCGAACACTATGGCTGGGTATTCGGCTCCAATGCCGCCGGCTTTATCCTGGTGGCACAGGTCAACGCGCGGTTGCTCGCTTCTCGTGGCCCGGCATTCTTGCTGTCGCGCACGGTGTGGGTTTACCTGGCGGCGGGTCTGTCGTTGCTGGCCATTACTGCGCTGCGCACGGACGCTTTGTGGCCGCTGCTGGTACCGCTGTTTATCTGCATCGCCAGCCTGGGCTGCATTTTGCCCAATACCTCGGCCTGCGCCATGAGCGGGCAGGGCGCACGGGCGGGCAGCGCGTCGGCGTTGCTCGGTTGCATTCAGTTTGGTGTGGCAGCAGGCGCTGCATCGTTGGTCGGCGTGTTGCACGACGGCACGGCGATGCCGATGGCAATGGTCATCAGCTTGTGTGGCGTATTGGCCGTAACGTTCGCGATGCTGACCCGGCGCCTGCAGCGCCAACGGGCACTGCAAGCGGCGGACTGAGCAGGTCAGCCAGCAGAACGCTGCTGGCTTTCGGGGAATCGGTGAGGGGCCTGGATACGGGTTTGCAGGGTGTCGGCAAACGCGCGGGCTTCAGCCTCAGTGCGGAAGGTAAAGGCGTTGTGGTCGAGACGGACCTGCCATTTGTTGCCTTCGGATCTTGCTAGCGCTTTTATCAGGATCTTCATTGCTGACTTCCTCACGTAAATTGCGTGGCAAAGGCGGCCAATATAAACCCGAATACGCTCACAAATATGACAAGGATCAAGTCTCTGACTAGCGGTGTCGTCCATTACTCACATGAATAACAGACGACACTGACAGAACCTTTCGTTAGAACCCTTCCAGCACGATCTTGCCCTTGGCCTTGCCGCTTTCCAGCAGCTCGTGGGCGCGGCGCAGGTTGGTCGCGTTGATCACGCCAAAGTGCTCGCCCACTGTGGTTTTCAGGGTACCGGCGTCGATCAGTTCGGCGACGCGATTGAGCAGGTTGTGCTGCTCGATCATGTCACTGGTCTCGAACATCGAGCGGGTGTACATGAACTCCCAATGCAGCGACAGGCTCTTGCGCTTGAGCTTGCTGACGTCCAGCACCTTGGGATCATCGATCAGCGCCAGTTTGCCCTGGGGAATCAGCGCTTCCACCAGTTGGTCCAGGTGCTGATCGGTCTGGGTCAGGCTGGCGACATAGTTCACCTGCGGATGGCCGGCGTTTTTCAGCTCTTCGCTCAACGGTTTGCTGTGGTCGATCACCAGGTCGGCGCCCAGGTCCTTGGCCCACGCTTGGGTTTCAGGGCGGGAAGCGGTGCCGATGACTGTCAGGCCGGTGAGCTGTTTCGCCAGTTGGGTCAGGATCGATCCCACGCCACCGGACGCACCGACGATCAGCAGGCTTTGGCCTTCATCGGTCTTGCCTTCACGCACTTGCAGGCGTTCGAACAGCAATTCCCAAGCGGTGATGGCGGTCAGCGGCAGGGCGGCCGCGTCGGCGAAACCCAGGGTTTTCGGCATGTGGCCGACGATGCGCTCATCCACGGTGTGCAGTTCGCTGTTGCCGCCGGGACGTACCAGGGAGCCGGCGTAGAACACCTTGTCACCGACCTTGAACAGGCTGACTTCACTGCCCACGGCCTTGACCACACCGGCCACGTCCCAGCCCAGCACTTTGGCGGCACCGTTTTCCGGGGCGACGTTCTGGCGCACCTTGGTGTCCACCGGGTTCACCGAGATGGCTTTGACTTCCACCAGCAGGTCGCGAGGGCCGGCGATGGGTTCTGGCAGTTCGATGTCTTGCAGGGATTTTGGATCGTTGATGGGCAGTGCGGCGTAGTAGGCGATGGCTTTCATGATGGTTTCCAAAAAAGGGGTCGGTTGATCAGGCAAGAAATTTCAGGCGCTTGAGTTCGAAATGCTCGAGTACGTCGGCAGCCTTGGCGCGGAAATTCTGGATATGGGCGCTCTGGTCGTGGTCGGCCAGCGCGGCGTCGTCGCTCCAGCGCTCGAGCATGTAGAACGTCTCGGGGTGTTGCAGGTCCTGGTGCAGGTCGTATTGCTGGCAGCCGGCTTCGACGCGGGTGGGTTCCAGCAGCTCGCGCAGCAGGGTTTCCAGGGTGGCCTGTTGGCCGGGTTTGGCGATCAGCGTGGCGATGACGTTAAAGGCAGCGGACATATTCGACTCCAGACACGTGATGAACGGGATGAACAGATGATTGGCTATTTCTCTCGAAGATAAAACCCGCTAAAAGAGCAGTCTCTTTCAATGTTTTTTTGATAATTGGCGGTCAACGTGCTGCGTTTTGATGACTTGCAGTTGTTTGTGCGTGCGGCAGATCTGGGCAGCCTTTCGGCGGCGGCGCGGGTCATGGACATGTCGGCGGCGGTGGCCAGCGCGGCGTTGAAGCGTATCGAGCAGCAACTGGGTGTGCGGTTGCTGGCGCGCTCCACCCGCAGCCTGCGCCTGACGGCCGAGGGTGAAGGCTTTCTGGAATACGCCCGGGCCGCCTTGAGCAGCCTCGATGAAGGCCGGCGCTTATTGGCCAGTGGCCAGGACCAGGTCAGCGGGGTGCTGCAACTGTCGGCACCGTCGGACTTTGGGCGTAACCAGCTGCTGCCCTGGCTGGATGAGTTCCAGCGTGAATACCCCGGCCTGAGCGTACGCTTGCTGTTGGGCGACCGGATTGCCGACCTGTTCCGCCAGCCGGTGGATATCGCCCTGCGCTACGGTGAACCCGAAGATTCCAGCCTGATCGCGCTGCCCATCGCCCCGGACAACTACCGCGTACTCTGCGCCGCCCCCAGCTACCTGGCGCGGCATGGCGAGCCGCGCCATCTGGAGCAGCTCACCCAGCACAATTGCCTGCTGTACATGCTCGGCAGCCGGGTGCATGACCATTGGGGGTTCAACGATGGCAAGCGCGACGTCAGCCTGACGGTGACCGGCGACCGCTTCAGTGATGATGCGGATGTGGTGCGACGCTGGGCGGTGGCTGGGGTGGGTATCGCCTACAAGTCCTGGCTGGATGTCAGCTCAGATGTGCTGGCGGGGCGCCTGCGCCTGATCCTGCCGGAGCTGCGCGGCGAGCGTACGCCGCTCAACCTGTTGTGCGCCCATCGCGCGCAACTGAGCAAGCCGATCAATCTTCTGCGGGAAATGCTCGTTGCCCGATGTGCGACATTGACTGCGCAATTGCCGGAGCGATCAGCCTCTACACCATAACCCCGGGAATATCGGGAAATTTCCTTCAGCTTCTGTCCTTGGTTGCGCTGTAAGACGGCACGGAACCCGGCGTTTTCACGCTTATACTTTTCCGCCAGACGCAGCAGACAAATGATTCAACAGGGAGTGAATGAGCACATGGAACAGGCACCTTGCATCAGTCAGATCGCCACCTTGCTGGCCGACCCGAAACGTACCGCGATGGTCTGGGCATTGATGGACGGCTCGGCCAAACCCTCCGATGAATTGGCGGCACTTGCCGGGCTGTCGCCGGCCTCGGCCAATGCTCACCTGACGCGATTGACGGCCGGCGGCCTGCTGCGTGTCGAAGCCCGTAGCGGTAAACGCTTTTTCCGTGTGGCCGCTGCCGATGTGGGGGCCGCCGTGGATGCCTTGGCCTGCACCACGATGGCCAGCGTCGCCCGCAGCACGCCCATTCGTTCGCGGTCATTGACTGCGCCTGCGGCGTTACGGCGAGCGCGGCTGTGCCATGGTCACCTGGGGGGCGAACTGGCTGCGGGTTTGTATCAACGGATGATGGCGGCCGGGTGGATCGAGCGCGCGGAACAGCGTACGGATGTGACGCCTTCAGGTGCGCGCAAACTCGCAGCGCTGGGGATTTATACCCAGGCACTGGCCCAGCCGATCGTGTGCGATTGTTTTGATTGGAGCGAACAGCAGCCACACCTGGGCGGTGCGTTGGGGGCTGCGCTGTTGCAGCTGTGTTTGCAGTCGAACTGGGTCAGCATGATCAATGAGTCCCAGGCGTTGCAAGTCAGCGAAACCGGGCAATCGGAAATTGCCCGGCTCGCCACACCGGTCGGTGATTAAGGCTTCACCAACCGCGCATCCAGGCTGTTTTGCGCCAGGCGTTTGGCCTGGTCCTGGGTCATGCCCAGGGAGGTGTACAGCGCATGGAAGTTCTCGGTGACATAACCGCCGAAGTACGCCGGGTCATCCGAGTTCACCGTGACCTTCACGCCACGCTCCAGCATGTCGAGGATGTTGTGTTGCGACATGTCGTCGAACACGCACAGCTTGGTGTTGGACAACGGGCACACCGTCAGCGGGATCTGCTCATCGATGATCCGCTGCATCAGGCGTTCGTCTTCAATGGCGCGTACACCATGGTCGATACGCTGGATTTTCAGCAGGTCGATGGCTTCCCAGATGTACTCCGGCGGGCCTTCTTCACCGGCGTGGGCGACGGTCAGGAAACCTTCGTGACGGGCACGATCGAACACGCGCTGGAACTTGCTCGGCGGGTGACCCATTTCCGAACTGTCCAGGCCCACGGCAACAAACGCATCACGGAACGGCAGCGCCTGGTCGAGGGTTTTCTCGGCCTCTTCTTCGCTCAAGTGGCGCAGGAAGCTCAAGATCAAACCACTGGTGATGCCCAGTTGTTGCTCGCCGTCTTTCAACGCGGCAGCGATGCCATTGAGCACCACTTCGAAGGGCACGCCACGGTCGGTGTGGGTCTGCGGGTCGAAGAACGGTTCGGTGTGGATCACGTTCTGCGCCTTGCAGCGCAGCAGGTAGGCCCAGGTCAGGTCGTAGAAGTCCTGGGAGGTGCGCAGTACATCGGCGCCCTTGTAGTACAGGTCGAGAAACTCTTGCAGGTTGTTGAAGGCGTAGGCCTTGCGCAGGGTTTCGACGTCGTTCCACGGCAGCGCGATCTTGTTGCGTTCGGCCAGGGCGAACAGCAGCTCAGGCTCCAGCGAGCCTTCCAGGTGCAGGTGCAATTCAGCCTTGGGCAGGGCGTTGAGCCAATCGTACATTTATAAATTCTCATCAGGTGCAATGGCGGCATTCTACAGGCGCACGCCGAAATAATCGGCAAAACCTGACCAAGCGGTGAGCATCCGCGATCGTCGTGCAAGCGATGCATGAACTAAGGTGTAACGAAACGTTAGCGGCGCGGTGCAGTCTGTACCCCATCAATGACGGATTCACCGCGTTTAAAAGGCCTGCAATGCTCACATCTATCAAGCAAGAAAAATTCATGCTGCTGGCGCTGATTGCCGCCGTCGCCGCTTACCCGCTGGAGCACTGGATGCTCGGCAGCGGGCAGATGGTGGCGCTGCTCAGCGGCATCGCGCTGATCGGCTTTATCGTCGTGGCCTCGATGCGCGTGGCCCATCACGCCGAGCAACTGGCGGAAAAGGTCGGCGACCCCTACGGCACCATGATCCTGACCCTCGCCGCGGTGCTGGTGGAAGTGGTGATTTTGGCGATCATGATGAGCAACGAGCCGTCGCCGACCCTGGTGCGCGACACCATTTATTCGGCGGTGATGCTCGATATCAACGGCATCCTTGGCCTGGCGGCACTGATGGGTGGGATCAAGCATGGCGAACAGTCCTACAACGACGATTCGGCACGCACTTACAGCGTGATGATCCTTACCGCCATGGGCGTGTCGATGGTGGTGCCGGAATTTATTCCCGAGGCCGACTGGAAAATCTACTCGGCCTTCACCATCGGCGCGATGGTGGTGCTCTACACCCTGTTCCTGCGGATGCAGGTGGGGCCCCACAGTTATTTCTTCAGCTACAGCTATCCGGAAAAACGTCGTAAGAAACAGCCGGAAGAAGAGTCGCCACCGATCAACCTGGCGTTCTCCATCGGGACTTTGGTGTTTGGCGTGATCGTGATTGGCGCGTTGGCCGAGGTGATGTCCAAGACCCTCGACCTGGGCCTGGAAGGAACGGGTGCCCCGCCGGTGATCACGGCGATCATCGTGGCCGCGATTTCCGCCGCCCCGGAGATTTTGACCGCGTTGCGCGCAGCGCTGGCCAACCGCATGCAGTCGGTGGTGAACATCGCGCTGGGGGCTTCACTGTCGACGGTGATTTTGACCGTGCCGGTGATGGAAGCCATGGCCTTGTACACCGGCCAGCCGTTTCAGATGGCAATGACGCCGGTGCAGACGGTGATGGTCTTGATTACGCTGATCGTCAGCGCGATCAACCTCAACGATGGCGAAACCAATGCCATCGAAGGGATGACCCATTTTGTGTTGTTTGCGACGTTTATCATGCTGTCGCTGCTTGGGCTGTAACCAATCCTGGGTACACCGCTGATCAAATGTGGGAGCTGGCTTGCCTGCGATAGCATCACCTCGGTGCAACTGAAAGACCGAGGCGCCTGCATCTCGGGCAAGCCCGGCTCCCACATTTGATCTGTGCCTGGCTTAGATCCCGCTGATCAGCGCACGCGCCGCCTGGCTGTGATCGGCAATCAAGCCTTTCAGGTCCAGGCCTTCAACCTGCCCGTCGATCACCCGCCATTTGCCACCGACCATTACCCGGTCCGCCCGGTCGGCGCCGCACAGCAGCAGGGCTGAGATCGGGTCGTGGCTGCCGGAAAAGCGCAGCTCATCCAGTTTAAACAACGCCAGATCGGCCTGTTTGCCTACGGCCAGTTCGCCGATATCGCTGCGGCCCAGTAACTGTGCCGAGCCTTTTGTCGCCCAACCCAGCACCCGTTCCGGGGTGATCTTCTCTGCGCCGTAACGCAGCCGCTGGATGTACAAAGCCTGGCGTGTTTCCAGGATCATGTTCGACGCATCATTGGACGCCGAACCGTCCACGCCCAGGCCAATCGGTGCGCCGGCGGCGAGCAGGTCGAGGGTCGGGCATATTCCGGAAGCCAGCCGCATGTTCGAACTCGGGCAATGGCAGACTCCGGTACCGGCAGCACCGAGGCGCGCGATTTCTTCCGGGTTGAAGTGAATCCCATGGGCCAGCCACGTGCGTGGGCCGAGCCAGCCGACGCTGTCGAGGTAGTCCACCGTGCGTAGGCCGAAACGCTGCAGGCAGAAGTCTTCTTCGTCGAGGGTTTCTGCCAGGTGGGTGTGCAGGCGCACGTCGAGGTTGTTGGCCAGTTCGGCGCTGGCTTCCATGATTTCCGGGGTGACGGAAAACGGCGAGCAGGGCGCCAGGGCGATCTGGATTTGTGCGCCGTCACCGCGCTCGTGGTACTGCCGGATCAGGCGGCGGCTGTCTTCAAGGATCACCTCGCCCTGCTGCACGGTTTGTTGCGGTGGCAGCCCGCCGTCGGCCTCGCCCAGGCTCATGGAGCCGCGAGTCAGCATGGCGCGCATACCCAGTTCGCGCACGCTGTCGACTTGCACGTCGATCGCCTGTTCGAGGCCGTCCGGGAACAGGTAGTGGTGGTCTGCCGCGGTGGTGCAGCCCGAGAGCAGCAATTCAGCCAAGGCCACCTTGCTCGCCAGGGCGAGTTTTTCCGGGGTGAGTCGGGCCCAGACCGGGTACAGGGTTTTCAACCAGGGAAAGAGCGGCTGGTTGACCACCGGCGCCCAGGCGCGGGTCAGGGTTTGATAGAAGTGATGGTGGGTGTTGATCAGCCCTGGAAGGACGACATGCTTGCGGGCATCGAAGACTTGTCCGCAGGGCGTGGCAGGCTCTTGGCCGAGGCCAAGGACTTCGACGATCACACCGTCTTGCAGCACCAGGCCGCCCCGGGCGTCGAGGCCATTGGCAGTGAATATCGCGAGAGGGTTTTTTAACCAGATACGGGTCGCAGGCATTGGCCGGCTCCTCTGAATGATGGGTTCAGGTTTGCCAGCTCAGTGTTGCCCTGTCTGCTGATCCAGGGTCGCCGGGAAGGGCGAGGTGCGCAGTTTACGTGTGGATCGTTATCGACGGCAATCGGCCGATAACGATCCCGGGGTTTTTACCAGGCGATGGTGTCGCCTTTGTAGTCCACAAAGTGATGGCCGCCCTTGCCGCTGTAGGCATTCACCTGATCGATCAGGCCGCGCACGCTGGTGGGCACATCGATGTGTGCGTTTTCGCCGCCCATGTCGGTTTTCACCCAGCCCGGGTGCAACGACAGCACGGTCAGTTTCTGGTCGCCCAACTGGGTGACAAAACTGTTGGTCATGGAGTTGAGGGCGGCCTTGCTGGCTTTGTAGAGCGCCAGGTCGGAGCCGTCGGGGATGGTCACGCTGCCGAGGATCGAACTCATGAAGGCCAACACGCCAGTATCGGGGCGGATCTGCCCGACAAAACGCTGGGCCAGGTTGATTGGCGCCACGGCGTTGGTGAAGAACAGTTGGCCGACTTCAGCCAGGGTGGCGTGGCCCGGTTCCTGATTGGCCGGGCCTTTGACGCCGGCGTTGACGAACAGCAGGTCGAAGGTTTTTTCCTTGAGGCGCTGGCTCAGGGCGATCACGGCCTGTTGGTCATCCATGTCGAGCTTTTCGATCTGCACCGGGCCCAGGGCCTTCAACGCATCGGCCTTTTGCGGATCGCGCACGGTGGCGATTACGTCCCAGCCGTCCGCCAGCAGTTGCTTGGCCAGGCCAAGGCCCAGGCCCCGGGAGGCGCCGATAATCAGTGCGGTTTTTGAAGTGGACATGAATGGCTTCCTTTGACGGTGGAGGTTCACGGGTTCAGTGGACAACGCTGGCCGAGCCTTTGCTGCAACTCCTGGCGCAGTTGGTCGAGTTCGGCGATGCGGGTTTCGATCAGGTTAAGCTTGTCTTGCAGCAGTTGGGTTACGGCGCTGTCGGGGTCTGGAGCTTGCCATAGTGCGCCGACGCTGTTGCCGATTTCACCCAGGCTGAAGCCCAGGCGCTGGGCGGTCTTGATGTACAGCACCAACTGCACCATGTCGGCGGGATAGTCACGGTAACCGTTGGCACTGCGTTGCGCGGCAATCAACCCGCGTTGTTCGTAGAAGCGCAGGGTGTCGCGGCTGACCTGGCTGGCCTGGGCTAATTCGCCGATACGCATGCAGAGGGCTCGAAGGGGCTTGACCCTGGAGCATACTCCAGGCTTTAGCGTGCTGGCTTCTTGAATTGAAGGAGCTTGCTGCTATGTGGACTGCACACCAATACCGTCAACTGGTTCGGGCCAGCGGCTGGTACGACTTGATCGTCACCGCGGCGCTGGTCACCCCCTGGACCTTTGTTCTGCTGCACAACGCCTTGGTGGCGTTGAATCTGCCCGGCGAACTGCCACCGTTCGCGCCTGTGCATATGTTGATGGCCAACCTGATGGGCTCGATTGTGTGCGTGTGGTCAGTGCTGCGAATCCGCGATCCCCAAGCGATATTTGGCCGCTATGACGCGGCCGGCCGGGTGTTATTTGCCACTTGGCAGATTTACGCGCTGGCCCACGGCGCAAGTTTAGTGCTGGTGATTGTCGTGGTGTTTGAAGTGCTGTGGGCGGTAGCGCAGTTGATGCCGGTGCGCCGGGCGGCAAATTGATCAAAAAATGCTCAGTTACGCCGGGGCGTTGCGGGCTCTGCCGCCGGCTCACTCTTGCACGGGTTATCCACAGGTTGCTCCACAGTAATTGTGCGCAAGCGTGTTCGGTGGATATAAGCGCTGCGGCCCTTTGTTCTAAAGGACATAACCCGCCTAACTGACTGTTTTTGAGCCGGATTAATACTTTAGTGTGGCGGGCTGAGCAAAAACTGAACAACCGCCTGAAAGCCTTGTGACAGAAGGGTTACAGGCGAGTGTGCTCAGGTTATCCACAGGCAGGTGCACAGCAGATGTGGGCAGTTTCAGCGCTCTAGCAGAATGCGCCCGCGGCTCAGGTCGGCGAGCTGAGTTTGCAAGGTGTCGATATGCGCTTCGCCGAGGGCCAGTTGCAGGTCGACGCCATTGGCGGTGAAGGTTTCTTCCATCACCAGCCCGCCCAGTTCGGCCACCCGTAGCTTCACCAACTGCAGCTCGGCAAAACCACAGGAGCAACTCAGTGGCACACGTTTGATCAGCTCCACGCGTTCGGCAGCTTGCAGGCATTTGTTGGCGCCGCCGCCATAGGCCCGGGCCAGGCCGCCGGTGCCCAGCTGGATGCCGCCGTACCAGCGGATCACCAGCACTACGACCTGGTCGCAGTCCTGCGCTTCGATCGCGGCCAGGATCGGGCGCCCGGCCGTGCCGCCGGGCTCGCCGTCATCGTTACTGCGGTATTGATCCCCCAGTTTCCAGGCCCAGCAGTTGTGCGTGGCATTCAGGTCGCTGTGCTGGTCGATGAAGGCCTGGGCGTCCTGGGGGCTGCTGATGGGGGCGGCGAGGGTAATGAAGCGGCTTTTGCGAATTTCTTCGCGAAACTCGCAAAAGCCGATAAGCGTGAAAGGCATGGGTAACTTCGTTTAGAGGGCCGGCTTGATGCCACAGCCTTTGAGAATGATGTGGATAAGGTTGGTGCCAGCGTCTTCCATGTCCTGCTTGGTCAGCTTGGTGCGCCCGGTCACGCGGCAGATTTGCGTGGCAAAGTCGGCGTAATGCTGGGTGCTGCCCCACAGCAGGAAGATCAGGTGCACGGGGTCGATGGGGTCCATCTTGCCGGCGTCGATCCAGGCCTGGAACACCGCCGCACGGCCGCTGAACCAGGCGCGGTAGTCCTGGCTGAAATATTCGGTCAGGCATTCGCCGCCACTGATGATCTCCATCGCAAAGATCCGCGAGGCTTGTGGCTGGCGGCGGGAGAATTCCATCTTGGTGCGGATGTAGCGGGTCAGTGCTGCAGCCGGGTCATCCTCGGCGGTCAGGGTGTTGAAGGTGCTGTCCCAGAGTTCGAGGATGTTACTGAGCACGGCAATGTACAGGCCCAGCTTGTTGGTGAAGTAGTAGTGCAAGTTGGCTTTCGGCAACCCGGCACTCGCCGCGATGGTGTTCATGCTGGTGCCTTTGTAGCCATGACGGGCGAACTCGTCTTCGGCAGCCTGCAAAATCGCTTGTTCGTTCTTTTGCCGAATGCGGCTTGCAGGTTTTCCGGCGTGGTTGCTGTGGGCAGGAACTTCGAGGCTCATGGAGGTTTCCGTGCAGATCGATGAATACGACGTGTGCACAGATAACCCACCCTCAAGCCCCAGACAAGTCCCGATACGATAAAACCGTCAAAGCGGCTCCAGAGTGTCGCTTTCCAGGGCCCGGTTTGCGGCATCTGCGGTGGCCTTGGGTTCAGGCAGTAACAAGCACAACACAATGGCAGTCAGGCCGCCGCTGGTGATGGCGGAGTCGAACAGGTTCTGCACCAGCGTTGGCATCAGGTGCAGCAGGTTCGGTTGGGCCGCGATCCCCAGGCCGACGCCAAACGAGGTGGCGATGATCAGCATGCTGCGCCGGTCCAGCGGGGCCTGGGCGAGGATGCGCACGCCGGCGGCGGCGACGCTGCCGAACATCACCAGGGTTGCCCCACCGAGTACCGACTTGGGGATTTGTTGCAGCACCGCGCCAATCAGCGGAAACAGCCCAAGGCAAAACAGCACCACGCCGATGTACAGGCCGACGTAACGGCTGGCGACGCCGGTCAGTTGGATCACGCCGTTGTTCTGGGCGAAGGTGGTGTTGGGGAAGGCGCTGAAGGTGGCGGCGATCATGCAACTGATGCCGTCCCCCAGCACGCCGCCCTTGAGCCGGCTTATATAGGAAGGGCCGCTGATGGGTTGGCGGGCGATCATGCAATTGGCGGTGAGGTCGCCGACGGTTTCGATGGTGCTGATCAGATAAATCAGCGCCACCGGCAGGAAAGCGCTCCAGTCGAAGTTGAAACCGAAGTGGAACGGTGTGGGCAGGCTGATCAATGGCAAGTCAGGCAGCGCTTGGGGCACCAGTTTTCCGCTGAACCAGGCGGCGAGGCTGCCCAATGCCAGGCCGATGATAATGGCGCTGAGGCGTACCCATGGGGTGTTCGAGCGGTTGAGCAGGATGATGGTCATTACCACGAACACACCGAGTGCCAGGTTGGTCGGGGCGCCGAAGTCCGGGGCGTTGAAGCCGCCGCCCAAGTCGGTGATACCGACCTTGATCAGGCTGATGCCAATCAGGGTGATGACGATGCCGGTGACCAGGGGCGTGATCACTCTTCTCAGTTGGCCGATAAACCGGCTCAACACCACCTGCACGGCTGCACCGAAGAAGCACACGCCAAAGATCATCGCCAGGATGTCTTCCGGGCTGCCGCCGCGTTGCTTGACCAGAAAACCTGCCGACAAGACCGCACCGAGAAACGCGAAGCTGGTGCCTTGCAGGCAGATCATCCCGGCGCCAATGCCAAACGGCCTACGCGCCTGAATGAAGGTACCTACACCGGAAACCATCAATGCCATGCTGATCAGGTAGGGCAGGTGAGCGGTCAGGCCGAGGGTGGAGCCGATGATCAGTGGGGGAGTGATGATGCCGACAAACGCGGCCAGTACATGCTGCAACGCAGCAAGCAAGGCGGGCAAAGGTTTGGGCCGATCGTTGAGGCCGTAGATCAGGTCACTTGGGTTTTCGGATTCTGGCGACATGGTGGGGAGCTCATGGCTGATGGTTCGAGATCCCCTTGTCTTGCAAAAAGCTGTCCAGGTGCTCAGGTTTTTCTGTAAGGCCCGTGTTAGCGCGTTGCGGCCAGACTTTCGAGGAAGCTTTCCAGCACCAAATGAGGGCGACGGCCCTTGCGCGTGACCGAAGCGAGGCTCAAATCGTAAAAGCGTGTAGCGGGTTTCAGCGCGCGCAGTCGGCCTTGTTGTACCCACAGACTGGCGTAGTGGTCGGGCAGGTAGCCGATGTAGCGGCCGGTCAGGATCAGGAAGGCCATGCCTTCGCGGTCCGAGGCGCTGGCGGTGCAGTTGAGTGCCTGGTAGTGCGCCTGGATATCCGCGGGCAGGCGGAAGGTCGGGGCGATGGCGTCCTGGCTGTTGATGCGTTCGTCGTCCAGTTGCTTGTCGTCGGCATAAAACAGCGGGTGGCCGACTGCGCAGTACAGCAGCGAGCGCTCGCTGTACAGCGGCTGGTATTCAAGGCCGGAAAGGGCGCTGGCCTGGGGGACTACGCCGACGTGCAGGCGGCCATCGAGTACGCCTTGTTCGACCTCATTGGGGGCGATCATGCGGATCTGGATCTGTACGTCCGGGCCGCGCTCCTTCAATTGCGCCAAGGCGTGGGTGATGCGCATGTGGGGCAGCGTGACCAGATTGTCGGTCAGGCCGATGATCAGCTCGCCGCGCAAGTGCTGGTGCAGGCCGTTGACCTCGGTGCGGAAACTTTCCAGGGCGCTGAGCAGCTGCAACGCCGACTGGTACACCTCGCGTCCTTCCTCGGTCAGGGAAAAACCTGCACGCCCGCGCTGGCACAGGCGTAGGCCGAGGCGTTGCTCAAGATCACTCATTTGCTGGCTGATGGCTGAGCGACCAATCCCCAGGACGGTTTCCGCTGCCGAGAAGCCGCCGCATTCCACCACGCTGCGAAAGATGCGCAACAGACGGATATCGAAGTCGCTGACTTGGGCCAGTGGGTCGGGTCGACGGCTGCTCATAGTTTAGTGAAGGTCTGACTGAAGGTTAGAAGAGTTGGATTTCACCGACTTTATCCCCGTGGCAATTTAGCTGCAACAACGCTTTTCAAATCCCTACGCTGCCTTTCGCCTTGCGAGGTTTTGCTCATGAACATGCCCGAAAACGCTCCGTCCACCCTGGCCAGCCAACTGAAGCTGGACGCGCACTGGATGCCGTACACCGCCAACCGTAACTTCCATCGTGACCCGCGCTTGATCGTGGCGGCCGAAGGCAGCTGGTTGACCGATGACAAGGGGCGCAAGGTGTATGACTCGTTGTCGGGTCTGTGGACCTGCGGCGCCGGGCACACCCGCAAGGAAATCCAGGAAGCGGTCTCCAAGCAACTGGGTACGTTGGACTACTCGCCGGGCTTCCAATACGGTCATCCATTGTCGTTCCAACTGGCGGAAAAGATTACCGACCTGACCCCGGGTAACCTGAACCACGTGTTCTTCACCGACTCCGGCTCCGAGTGTGCCGATACCGCCGTGAAGATGGTGCGTGCGTACTGGCGCCTGAAAGGCCAGGCGACCAAGACCAAGATGATCGGCCGTGCCCGTGGTTACCACGGTGTGAACATCGCCGGTACCAGCCTGGGCGGCGTGAACGGCAACCGTAAGATTTTTGGTCAGGGCCTGATGGATGTTGACCATCTGCCTCACACCCTGTTGGCGAGCAATGCGTTCTCCCGTGGCATGCCGGAGCTGGGCGGTATTGCCTTGGCGGATGAGTTGCTCAAGCTGATCGAGTTGCACGATGCGTCGAACATCGCCGCAGTGTTTGTTGAACCGATGGCAGGCTCTGCTGGCGTGCTGGTTCCGCCACAGGGTTACCTGAAGCGTCTGCGTGAGATCTGCGATCAACACAACATCCTGTTGGTCTTCGACGAAGTGATCACCGGCTTCGGTCGTACCGGTTCGATGTTTGGTGCGGACAGCTTCGGTGTGACCCCGGACCTGATGTGCATTGCCAAGCAAGTCACCAACGGCGCGATTCCGATGGGCGCGGTGATTGCCAGCACTGAGATTTATCAGACGTTCATGAACCAGGCGACGCCTGAGTACGCGGTGGAATTCCCACACGGCTACACCTACTCGGCTCACCCGGTGGCGTGCGCGGCCGGCCTGGCAGCACTCGACCTGCTGCAGAAGGAAAACCTGGTGCAGAGCGTGGCCGAAGTCGCACCGCATTTCGAGAATGCGCTGCACGGCCTGAAGGGCAGCAAAAACGTGATCGACATCCGTAACTATGGCCTGGCCGGTGCGATCCAGATTGCCCCGCGTGATGGTGATGCGATTGTGCGTCCATTCGAAGCAGGCATGGCTTTGTGGAAAGCCGGCTTCTACGTGCGCTTTGGCGGCGATACCTTGCAGTTCGGGCCAACCTTCAACAGCAAGCCGCAGGACCTGGATCGCTTGTTCGATGCGGTCGGTGAAGTGCTGAACAAGATCGACTGATTTCTCCTTCTATATAGAACAACTTTTCAGGAGCCCTGCATGAGCCTCATCCAGCATTTGATCAACGGCCAACTGGTGACCGAGAACGGTCGCACGGCTGACGTGTATAACCCGTCGACTGGCCAGGTGATTCACCAAGTGCCGTTGGCCAGCCGCGAAACCATTCAAAGCGCCATCGACTCGGCCAAGGCGGCCTTCCCGGCTTGGCGCAACACGCCACCGGCCAAGCGTGCCCAGGTGATGTTCCGTTTCAAGCAATTGCTGGAGCAGAACGAAGCGCGTATCTCCCAGCTGATCAGCGAAGAGCACGGCAAGACCCTGGAAGATGCGGCGGGCGAACTGAAGCGCGGGATCGAGAACGTGGAGTACGCGTGCTCGGCGCCGGAAATCCTCAAGGGTGAGTACAGCCGTAACGTTGGCCCGAACATTGACGCATGGTCTGACTTTCAGCCGTTGGGTGTGGTGGCGGGTATTACGCCGTTCAACTTCCCTGCAATGGTGCCGCTGTGGATGTATCCACTGGCGATCGTCTGCGGTAACTGCTTCATCCTCAAGCCGTCGGAACGTGATCCAAGCTCGACGCTGCTGATTGCACAACTGTTGCAGGAAGCCGGTTTGCCTAAAGGTGTGTTGAGCGTGGTGCACGGCGACAAGGGCGCGGTGGATGCGCTGATCGAAGCGCCGGAAGTCAAAGCGTTGAGCTTTGTGGGTTCGACGCCGATCGCCGAGTACATCTATTCGGAAGCTACCAAGCGCGGCAAGCGTGTGCAGGCGCTGGGCGGGGCGAAGAACCATGCGGTGCTGATGCCGGATGCGGACCTGGATAACGCGGTCAGCGCCTTGATGGGCGCGGCCTATGGTTCGTGCGGTGAGCGTTGCATGGCGATCTCTGTTGCCGTGTGTGTCGGCGACCAGGTGGCGGATGCGTTGATTGCCAAGTTGGTACCGCAGGTCAAGGCGCTGAAGATTGGTGCGGGCACTTCCTGCGGGTTGGACATGGGGCCGCTGGTGACTGGCCAGGCGCGGGATAAAGTCAGTGGCTATATAGAAGACGGCGTTTCTTCGGGCGCTGAGTTGGTGGTCGACGGTCGTGGGTTGAGTGTTGCGGGCCATGAAGAAGGTTTCTTCCTGGGCGGTAGCTTGTTCGATCGCGTGACCCCTGAGATGCGTATCTATAAAGAAGAGATCTTTGGGCCGGTGCTGTGCGTGGTTCGGGTGAGCAGCCTGGAAGCGGCTATGCAACTGATCAACGATCACGAATATGGCAACGGTACCTGCATCTTCACCCGTGACGGTGAAGCGGCGCGGTTGTTCTGTGACGAGATTGAAGTGGGCATGGTTGGCGTCAACGTGCCGTTGCCGGTGCCGGTGGCGTATCACAGCTTTGGTGGCTGGAAGCGTTCGCTGTTTGGCGACTTGCATGCCTATGGGCCGGATGGGGTGCGTTTCTACACCCGTCGCAAGGCGATTACCCAGCGCTGGCCGCAACGGGCCAGTCATGAGGCGTCGCAGTTTGCCTTTCCTAGCTTGTAAGTTCGGTCAGTAGAAGGCCGGCCCCTTGGGGCCGGCCTTTGCTTTTCAGGGCTTTTTTGACCGATATGACAGTATTGTGAAAAAAGGTGTTGACGGCAGATTCTGGACGTCTATAATTCGCCCCACTTCCGGCGCAGTCGAAACG
>NZ_JAIWYM010000037.1:0-52991 GCF_020515595.1 Pseudomonas sp. MWU16-30323 | reverse complement strand
ATAAGCAGCCGTTACCTAAATAACGGATATGTACCCAGCTCACAGATCACATCAGGCAACCGCCTTGCGCGGCACCAGCGTCACCCAGTACCGCGTACGAAACTGCACCTCCAGCGCCATCGTCGACGCCAGCAACGCAAGAATGCGATCCGTATCCGCCAACTGAAAACTCCCAGTCACCCGCAACGTCTCCAGGCTCGAGTCCCAACGCATCACCCCTGGCCGATACCGCTCCAACTCCCGCAAAAAATCACCCAACAGCTGGTTCTGCGCAGTCAGCACACCCTCGCGCCAACCCAATTGCAACGCATCAAACCCCACCGCAGCACCCATCCCCGACGCCTGCAATCGAGCCTGCTGCCCACCGTGCAATGTCGCCATCTGCCCACGCAGGTCCTGCACCTGCACTACGCCCTTGAGCACCGACACCAAACACCCGGATGACAGCTGCCGCACACACACCTCAGCCTGGCTGACGATCACCTGGCCATAACGCGTCTGCACCGTCAGCGCACCAGCCCCCGGCACCGTCAACGCCATCTCCCCTTCCACCAGCGTCACACGGCGCCGGGCCGCATCCACATCCACCGCACTCGCGGTATTGAGTTGCAGGCTGCTGCCATCCGCCAGCGTCACCTGCTTACGTTCGCCGGTGGCGGTGTGCAGGTCGGCGCGCCATGCATCAATCGGCAATTGCCGGCTAAGCAACTACGCAGCCGGCACCAACGCCGCCACGCCCAACGCACGCTTGAGCACCGCACGCCGACCCGGTTGCGGGCGATCGAGGCTGGCCATGGCCAATGCCGGAGGCAAGTCGGTAAAACGCTGGCGCAGTAACTGGGCTTTTTGCCAGATCTGTTCGTGTTGAGGATGGCTGTCACGCCACTGCTGCAGGCTGGCATGGTCACGCTCAGTGGCAGTACCGGACTCCAGCAACGCCAGCCACTGTGCCGCCGCACGGGCAAGATCCGGCGTGGTACGGCTCACAGGTCCACCAGCAGGCAATGCTCATAGGCCTGGGCCATGTAGCGCTTGACCGTACGCTCGGAAACCTTGAGCCGCTCGCCAATCTCGCGATAGCCCAGGCCCTCCAGCTGGCTCCAGAGGAACGCGCGACGCACCACCGGTGGCAAACCATCGAGCAGCTCATCCAGGGCTTGCAGGGTTTCCAACAGCAGCCAGCGCTGTTCCGGCGACGGCACGCAAGCCTCCGGCAACTGCATCAACGCCTCGAGATACGCCTGCTCCAGGCTGCGCCGCTGGTGAAAATTCACCAGCAAGCGCTTGCCCACGGTCACCAGATAGGCCCGGGGTTCCTGCAATTGCGCAATCGGCTGGGCGCTGGCCAGCACCCGCAGGAACGTGTCCTGGCTCAGGTCTGCGGCATCCCAGGCGTTGCCCAGACGGCGCCGCAACCAGCTTTCCAGCCAGCTGCGGTGGTCGCGGTACAAAGTGTGAAGCGTCGGTTCAGCGCGGTGCGTCGGCAATACAGCATCATTCATGGCAAGTAACCTGCGCGGCGCGAGCCAGTCTCAAATGAGATTAATTCTATTTAATATCCCGCCGGCATACCACGTTCTTTTGCACAGGATGTTTAAAGCATCGCCGCCTTTTGCCTGAGCATGTCGATAAACATCCCTAACTCGCGACTCACCGGGTCACCCCGGCGCAGCAGCATGCCGAATGGTGCGAGCTGCACCTCCAGCGCCACCGGCAGTGCGACCACCAGGCCCATTTTCAGGTAATCCCGCAGGGCGCTTTCCGAGAGCACCATGATTGCGTCGGTCAGTTGAATCAGTTGCTGCATGGAATACACCGAGCTGCATTCGATGATGTCTGCCGGCTGCGGTAACGCAAGGCGTTGCAGCGCTTCGTCGAAGCCGATGCGCGCCGGGCTGGTTTCCGGTTGCAGTATCCACGGCCAGTCGCTGACCAGCTCCGTCAACGCCAGGTCATCACGCTGGGCCAGGGGATGGCCGGCGTGCACCACCACCAACAAACGCTCGTTGCCCAAGGGTTCGAAGGTGTAATGCTCGCTGTCGGTGGCGGCATTGCGCCGCGCGATGGCCAAGTCGATGCGGCCTTGTTCCAGCAACTGGATCACCTGGTCGCTGGTGTCGCCCATGATGCGAATGCGCAGTTGGGGATTGAGTGTCTTGATCTGGGCGATGGAGTCCATCACCAGGTCCGGGGCCGCGCCCATGATGGTGCCAATCGACAAGTAGCCATAGCCGCCCTGTTGACGTGCCATCAGGTCTTCGGCGCAACGGTCGAGACCACTCAGCGCCGACTCGGCAAAGCGGATCAGTTCCTTGCCCAGCGCAGTCGGGCGCATGCCCCGGGGCAGGCGCTCGAACAGGTCACAGGCAAACATGTCCTCGATCTCGCGCAACATGCGTGTCGCCGCCGGCTGCGACATGTTCAGGCTTTGGGACGCACGGTGCAGGTTCTGGCTGGAACTCAAGGCCACCAGCATGTGCAGATGCTTGTAGCGCAGGCGGTTGAACAGGCTGCGGGAGATCAACGGACTACTCATTTTTATCCTTGTTATCGATACCCTGAGGTTATCAGTTGTAAGCGAGATTCGATTTGTAGCGCATGGATTGAGCGCCGTACAGTCCTTCCCATAAGAACAAAACACCGGACTGAACAATGAAGACCCTGCCCGCGCCTCTGCTCGCCAAAATTTCCTGGCGGCTGCTGCCCTTCCTGCTGTTGATGTACATCATGGCCTTCCTCGACCGCGCCAACGTCGGGTTCGCCAAGCAAGCCTTCCAGGCCGACACCGGCCTCAGTGACGCCGCTTTCGCCTTTGGCGCCGGGGTGTTTTTTGTCGGCTATGCGCTGCTGGAAGTGCCGAGCAACCTGATCATGCATCGCGTCGGTGCCCGCCTGTGGATGTGCCGGATCATGGTCAGTTGGGGCCTGGTGTCCGCCGCCATGATGTTTGCCCACAACGAAACCAGCTTCTACGTGTTGCGCTTTCTGCTGGGCGTGGCCGAGGCCGGGTTTTTCCCCGGGGTGATTCTCTACCTCACCTACTGGTTCCCCTCCGCAGTGCGTGGCAAGGCCATGGGCTTCTTCTACTTTGGCGCACCCTTGGCCTTCATCTTCGGCAGCCCGCTGTCCGGCCTGTTGCTGGAGCTGGACGGTTTCTCCGGGCTGCGTGGCTGGCAATGGCTGTTTGCGGTGGAAGGCCTGATGGCCACCGCGGTTGGCATTTGGGCCTACTGGTACCTGGACAACCGCCCCGCCGATGCCAAATGGCTGAGCGTTGCAGAGCGCCGCCAGATCCAGGATTTGCTGGACCACGAAGACCAACACAAAACCTCCCACGGCCGCAGCCTGCTCACGGTGCTGTGTCAGCCCAGCGTGCTGTACCTGTGCCTGGTGTACCTGCTGATCCAGGCCAGCGTCTACGGCGTGGTGTTCTACTTGCCAACCCAAGTCGGCGGGCTGCTGGGGACCAAGGTCGGCTTAATGGTGGGCCTGGTCTCGGCGATTCCCTGGGTCTGCGCACTGTTCGCCGCGTGGTGGATTCCCGGCTATTCCGACCGCACCGGCGAGCGCCGCAAAACCGCGTCCCTGACCCTGTTGATGGCCGCCGCCGGGATCGCCTGCTCAGTGACCTTCGCCAACCCGCTGCTGGGCATGCTCGCCCTGTGTTTTGCCGCCTCGGGTTTTATCGCTGTACAACCGGTGTTCTGGACCTTCCCGTCCAGCTACCTGGCCGGCAGCGCAGCGGCGGCCAGCATCGCCCTGATCAACTCCTTCGGCGCCCTCGGCGGGTTTATTGCCCCGGTGCTGAAGAACTGGGCAGAAACCGCCTTTCACTCCCCTGCGGCCGGCCTTTACCTGCTGTCCGCCACCACCGTACTCGCAGCGTTGCTGGTACTCGGTATCCATTCCCCAGGCCAAAAAGCGACGAACACGCCGGCCACTGTTTAATCAAGGAGTCACACCATGGGCAACCTCACTATCAAGCACGTCCGCGCCTTTGTGCTGCGCGGCGGCGGCGCGGACTACCACGACCAGGCAGACGGCCACTGGATCGACGATCACATCAGTACCCCCATGAGCAAATACCCCGAGTACCGCCAGAGCCGCCGCAGTTTCGGGATCAACGTACTCGGCACACTCGTGGTGGAAATCGAAGCCAGCGACGGCACCGTCGGGTTCGCCGTGACCACCGGTGGCGAGCCCGCCGCGTATATCGTCGAGAAGCACCTGGCGCGCTTCCTGGAAGGCGCCCGCGTCACCGATATCGAGAAAATCTGGGACCAGATGTACCAGTCCACCCTGTACTACGGCCGCAAGGGCCTGGTGATCAACACGATCTCCGGTGTCGACCTGGCGCTGTGGGACCTGCTCGGCAAGATCCGCCAGGAGCCGGTGCACCAGTTGCTCGGCGGCGCGGTGCGTGACGAATTGCAGTTCTACGCCACCGGCGCCCGCCCGGACCTCGCACAGAAGATGGGCTTTATCGGCGGCAAGATGCCCTTGCACTACAGCCCATCGGAAGGCGAAGAAGGCCTGCGCAAAAACCTCGAGGAACTGGCAACCATGCGCGAGCGGGTCGGCCCGGACTTCTGGCTGATGCTCGACTGCTGGATGAGCCTGGACCTGAACTACGCCACCAAACTGGCAACCGGCGCCCATGAATACGGCCTGAAATGGATCGAAGAAGCGCTGTCGCCCGACGACTACTGGGGCTATGCCGCGCTGCGCAACAACGTGCCCAAAGGCATGTTGGTTACCACCGGCGAACACGAAGCCACCCGCTGGGGCTTTCGCATGCTGTTGGAGATGGGGTGCTGCGACATTATCCAGCCAGATGTGGGCTGGTGCGGCGGCCTCACCGAGCTGGTGAAAATCTCCGCCTTGGCCGATGCCCACAATGCGTTGGTGGTGCCCCACGGCTCGTCGGTCTACAGCTACCACTTTGTTGCGACCCGCCATAACAGCCCGTTCGCCGAGTTCCTGATGATGGCGCCCAAGGCAGACGAAGTGGTGCCGATGTTCCACCCGCAACTGCTCGGTGAACCCGTGCCGGTGAATGGCCGCATGCGCCTGTCGGTGCTCGACAAACCCGGGTTTGGCGTGGACCTCAACCCCGATTGCCAATTGCATCGCCCGTACAACCGCTGAGGACTCCTGCCATGAACATGCCCCACAACGCTTTCAAGGCCGCGCTGCGTAAAGACGCCGCGCAATACGGGATCTGGGCCGGCTTCGCCACCGCCTATGCCGCCGAGATCGTCGCCAGCACCGGTTATGACTGGATGCTGATTGACGGCGAACACGCCCCCAACACCGTACCCGGCGTGCTCAACCAGCTCCAGGCCGTGGCGCCCTACGCCACCGCCCCGGTGGTACGCGCGGTAAGCAGCGACGCCAACCTGATCAAGCAACTGCTGGACGTCGGCGCCCAGACGCTGATGATCCCGATGGTCGAAACCGCCGAGCAAGCCAAGGCCCTGGTGCGTGCGATGCGTTACCCGCCCCACGGTATTCGTGGCGTTGGTGGCGGCTTGACCCGCGCCACCCGATGGGACGGCGTGTCGGATTACCTCAACACCGCCCATGAACAGCTGTGCCTGATCGTGCAGGTGGAGTCGCGTCGCGGCGTTGAAAACGTCGCGGCGATTGCGGCGGTGGAAGGCGTGGACGCGGTATTTATCGGCCCCGCCGACCTGTCCATCGGCCTCGGTCACGCCGGCAATCCCGGGCACCCCGAGGTGCAGGAACGCATCCAGCACGCGGTCAACGCCACGCTGGCGGCCGGCAAGGCCTGCGGCATTCTTGCGCCCAACGAAGACGATGCTCGCCGTTATCAAGCCTGGGGCTGCCAGTTCATTGCGGTGGCCATCGATATCAGCCTGCTGCGCCAGGGTGCCATGGCGACCCTGGCCCGCTACCGCCCCGCCGCCGACGCCAAGGCGCCGTCACGTACTTACTGAGGAGCCAAGCATGTCATCCGTACCGGTCTACCAGAACTTCATCAATGGCCGCTTTACCCCGAGCGATGCCCACCTGGATGTGTTGAACCCGGCCACCGGCGTCCTGCTGTCGAAGGTCCCGGCGGCCACCGCCGAAGACGTCGACCAGTCCCTGGCCGCTGCCCGCCATGCGCAGAAAGACTGGGCGCGCAAGCCGGCGATCGAACGCGCCGGGCACTTGCGCCGCATCGCCGCCAAGCTGCGGGAAAACGTCGGTCACCTGGCGCGCACCATTACCCTGGAGCAAGGCAAGGTCAGCGGCCTGGCGGAAGTGGAAGTCAACTTCACCGCCGACTACCTCGACTACATGGCCGAGTGGGCGCGCCGCATTGAAGGCGAGATCATCACCAGTGACCGCCCCAACGAAAACATCTTCCTGTTCCGCAAACCCCTGGGGGTGGTGGCCGGTATCCTGCCGTGGAATTTCCCGTTCTTTTTGATCGCCCGCAAGATGGCCCCGGCATTGCTGACCGGCAACACCATCGTGATCAAACCCAGCGAAGAAACGCCGAACAACTGCTTCGAGTTCGCCAAATTGGTGGCCGAGACGGACCTGCCGGCCGGGGTATTCAATGTGGTGTGCGGCGATGGCCGCGTCGGTGGCGCCCTCACCGCCCATAAGGGCGTGGACATGATCAGCTTCACCGGCAGCGTCGCCACCGGCTCGCGGATCATGGCTGCTGCGGCACCGAATATCACCAAGCTCAACCTGGAACTGGGCGGCAAGGCACCGGCCATTGTCCTCGCCGATGCCGACCTGGACCTCGCGGTAAAAGCCATTCGCGACTCGCGGATCATCAACAGCGGCCAGGTGTGCAACTGCGCCGAACGGGTGTACGTGGAGCGCAAAGTCGCCGACCAGTTTATCGAGCGCATCAGCGCCGCGATGGCCGCCACCCGCTACGGCGACCCCATCGCCCAGGCCGATGTGGAGATGGGCCCACTGATCAACCGCCAAGGACTGGACAGCGTCAATCGCAAGGTACGCACCGCCTTGAGCCAGGGTGCATCGCTGGTCACCGGTGGGCAGATCGCCGACCTGGGCCAGGGGTTTCACTTCCAGCCGACGGTATTGGCCGGTTGCCACGCCGACATGGAAATCATGCGCGAAGAAATTTTTGGCCCGGTGCTGCCGATCCAGATTGTCGACGACCTGGATGAGGCGATCGCCATGGCCAATGACTGCGACTACGGCCTGACGTCCTCGATCTACACCCGTGACCTGGGCAAGGCGATGCAGGCGGTGCGCGAATTGTCGTTCGGCGAAACCTACGTCAACCGCGAGAACTTCGAGGCGATGCAAGGCTTCCATGCCGGCGTGCGCAAATCCGGAATCGGCGGCGCCGACGGCAAGCACGGCCTGTATGAGTACACCCATACCCATGCGGTGTACCTGCAGGGCTGAGGTGGTGCAACGGGCCCTGGCGCGGTAGCGTGCGGGCCCTTCCCTATCCATTGTTCCGAAGGATTGCGCTATGCCTCTTACCCCTTACAGCGGGCCGATCATCGACAGCCATTTGCACCTGTTCGACCCGCGCCGCCCCCAGGGCATTCCCTGGCCCGAGCCGGGCAACGCGCTGTATGCCGCGCATTTGCCGGCTGACTATTGGGGGCTGGCAGGCGAACATAACGTGATCGGCGCCATTGCCGTGGAAGCCAGCCCATGGCGCGACGACAACCGCTGGTTGCTGGAGACCCTTCGCAGCGACCCGCGCATGCTCGGTTTCGTCGGCAACCTTGACCCGCTGCACGGTGACTTTGCGGCAGACCTTGAGGCCTTGGCTCAGGAACCCCTGTTCCTCGGTTTGCGTTACGGCAACCTGTGGGACCGCGACTTGCTCGAAGACCAGACGCGCCCCGGCTTCATCGATGGCCTGCGCCGGCTTGCCAAATGCGGGCGTGGCCTGGACAGCGCCAACCCCAATCCGCGCCTGATCAAAGGGCTGCTGCACCTGAGCGACGCCTTGCCCGAGCTGCGCATCATCGTCGATCACCTGCCCAATGCCAGCGTGCCCGCCGGCGAAGAATCCGCGTATCACGCCGACCTGATGCGCCTGGCAGAGCGGCCGAATGTGTTTGCCAAACTGGCGGAAATCCCCCAGGTCGGCCCGCAGGGTCTGATCCTTGACCCGGCGTTCTACAACAACCGCCTGGCCGTGCTGTGGGAAGCCTTTGGGGAAGACCGTTGCTTCTTCGGCAGCGACTGGCCCAACAGCGATCATCTGGCCAGTTTCGCCACCACCCTGGACCTGGTGAAAGCCTGCATGGCGGGCAAACCCGAGGACGTACAGGGCAAGTTCTTCCTGCACAACGCGGTGCGCATCTACAGCCCCACGCCACCCCACGGAGGCCAGTCATGCAGACCCGAGCCTTTCGCATGAACCTCAACCCCGGCCAGCACGCCGAGCACCGTCGACGCCATGACGAGATCTGGCCCGAACTGGCCCAGGCCCTGCGTGATGCCGGGATGCTGGACTACCGGATCTTCCTCGACGAGGCCAGCAACGCCTTGTTCGCCGTGATGACTCACGAAGACCAGCACAGCCTCGATGCGTTGCCGAGCACCGCTCTGATGCAACGGTGGTGGCAGTACATGCAAGACATCATGCCCAGCCATCCGGACGCCTCGCCCGTCAGCGTGGATTTAATCCCGATGTTCAGCCTCACCCCAGGCTGAAACAGCTTGCTACCACAACAATAAAAAAGGATTCGACTACGTGGAAATCATTCTCTTCGGTGTGATCCTGCACTTCATCGGCGGCTTCGCCTCCGGCAGTTTCTACATCCCTTACAAGAAGGTTCGTGGCTGGGCGTGGGAAAGCTATTGGATCACCGGTGGCCTGGTGTCATGGCTGATCGTGCCGCTGATTGCCGCGCAGCTGACCGTGCCCGGTTGGGTCGACATCCTGCGCCAGGCCGAGAGCAGCACCCTGCTCTGGACCTACCTCTTCGGAGTGCTCTGGGGCATCGGCGGGCTGACCTTCGGCCTGACCATGCGCTACCTCGGGCTGTCCCTGGGCATGTCGCTGGTACTGGGCCTGACCTCGGCCCTTGGCGCCTTGATGCCGGCGCTGTACCGCGACCTGTTCACCGACGCCACCGAAGGCACCCTGACCTCGATGCTCGCGTCTCAGGGCGGGCATTGGGTGCTGTGGGGTGTAGCGGTTTCACTGGTGGGCATCGCGGTGTGTGGCAAGGCCGGGTTAATCAAGGAGCGTGAAGTGCCGGAGGCGGTGAAGTTTGCCAGCATCAGCGAGTTCTCGGTGGCCAAGGGCATGCTGGTGGCGGTGATCTCCGGCGTACTCAGCGCGTGCTTCAGCTACGGCATTTCCGCCGGTCGCCCCTTGGCCGCAGCGGCCGTGGAGCACGGTGCCAACAGCCTGTTCCAGAACAACGTGACCTTCATGGTGATCATGTGGGGTGGCCTGACCACCAACGGCCTCTGGTGCCTGTGGCTGAACTGGCGCAACCGTACGTTCCACAACTACACCGACCGCAGCACCCCGCTGCTCGGCAACTACCTGCTGGTGGCGTGCGCTGGCACCCTGTGGTTCCTGCAGTTTTTCTTCTACGGCATGGGCGAAAGCCGCCTGCAGAACGACGCCAGTTCGTGGGTGTTGCACATGTCTTTCATCATCATCGTATCCAACTGCTGGGGTCTGTATTTCCGCGAATGGCAGGGCACCAGCGCCACTAACAAAGGCGTATTGGTCGCGGGTATCGCGGTAATTCTCGGTGCTATCGCCATGGTTGGTTACGGCAACTATCTCGGCTGAGGCCGCTTTTTTTCCAGGAGTCCACTTATGTTACTTGCAGACAAAACCGTGATTATTACTGGCGCCTCCCGTGGTATCGGCCGCGCCGCCGCCAGGGAATGTGCACGCCAGGGTGCCCGTGTGGTCATCGGCCACAGTGGTAGCGGCCAAGGCACTGAAGCGGCGTTTTCGTTGATCGAGGAAATCAAGGCGTTCGGCGGCCAAGCGGTGGAGGTGGGCGGCGATGCGGCTGATCCGGACACCGGCGACAAACTGGTGGCCGGCGCGCTCAAGGCATTCGGCAGTGTGGATGTGTTCGTCAACAACGCCGGGATCTGTCCGTTCCACTCGTTTCTCGACATGCCGCGTGAGGTGTACCTGAAGACGGTCAACACCAACCTCAACGGCGCCTACTTCGCCGTGCAAGCGGCGGCAAACCAGATGAAAAACCAGGGCAAGGGCGGCGCGATCATCGCCGTCAGTTCCATCAGTGCGCTGGTGGGTGGCGGGATGCAGACGCACTACACGCCGACCAAGGCCGGGCTGCACTCGTTGATGCAGTCCTGTGCGATTGCGTTGGGGCCGTATGGTATTCGCTGCAACTCGGTGCTGCCGGGAACGATTGCCACCGATATCAACAAGGAAGACTTGGCCGACGAGGAGAAGCTGGCGTACATGACTTCGCGCACGCCGTTGGGGCGCCTGGGTGAACCCGACGACGTCGCGGGGCCCATCGTGTTCCTCGCCTCGGACATGGCGCGGTATGTGACCGGAGCTTCGCTGTTGGTAGACGGGGGATTGTTTGTCAACTTGCAGTAGCGTTGGGAAGCGGGCCGCCGCGACGGGGCGTCCCTGCCCCGTACTACCTGCGTTCGGCCAGCGTGGTTTAACGGGGCGCCTAAGATCAAGATCAAAAACAGATCAAGAGCACAGCGGCCTGAAAGCCGACTTGAGTGTTGAAGAGCAAAATCAAAATCTAAAGCGAGCACGGTCAAAAAATGTGGGAGCGGGCTTGCTCGCGAATGCAGTCTTTCAGTTGATGCATTGGGTGACGGACACACCGCATTCGCGAGCAAGCCCGCTCCCACATTTGGACCGTGTGCGCCCTTGATCTTGCTCTGGCTTCTACCACTCAAGCCGGCCTGTAGGCCGCTGTGCTCTTGCTTTTGATTTTGATCTGGCTCTGACTGCCCCAATAAGCCCGAGCCACAGCGAGGCGCCGACAGGCGGGGCAGAGCCCTGTGCTTACTTTGGGCTGGGCCGGCATTCCGGCTTTTCCAAAGCGAGTCGCTGTAAGAGCGAAACCATAAGCAGCCGTTACTCAACTAACGGATATGTACACCAAAAACCCCCTACCCCTCACAATCGAAAACCTCCCCACGCCTAACCACACTACCCGCCGCAAGCACCGCTCCCGGTGCCAACACACCATTGGCTCCAACCCGCGACTGATCCCCAAGCAGCGCGCCAAACTTGTCACAGCCGGTGCGCTGCAACTGCCCGTCAATGCGCACCTGCACTTCCTTGTCGTCACGCTCGTTCCGGTAGTTGGCCACGATACTGCCGGCTTCCAGGTTAACCCCGCGGCCCAATACCGAATCACCGACAAAGTTGAAATGCGCCAACTTGCTGCCGCTGAAGACAAAGGACGTCTTGAGCTCGGCACCCGGTCCGAAGATGCAATATTCATCCATCCAGCAACCGCCGCGAAGGTAGGCACCGGCAGCGATAAAACAGTGGGCGCCGATGATCAGCGGCGCTTTCAAAACAGCGCCCGCCTCCACGACCGCAGTACGGTGCACGGCAATCTCGTCATGAATCTCATAGTCATCATCAGAAAGCCCCGCCAGCAATTTGCGAACGATTTCCGGCGCCTGGGTCACCAACTCCCACGGCGCAAGATCCACCCAGGGTGCCAGCGGCGAACGGGAAAAATCAGCGATGTAATCGGTCAGTCGAATCAACGTCGAGCCCTCTACAGATCAGAGAAGCCCGAAACGCTAACACCCCCGTCACTGCCCGTCGAGCAGCACCGGTTTGCCCAACTCGCCGATCTTCTCCAGCCGCGCCCGCACGATGTTGCGGCTGATATTCAGCAGGCGCCCGGTCTGCAACTGGTTGCCATGGCAATAGCGATAGGCCGCGCGAAAGATCGTCTCTTCGATGTGCTCGTAGAGGTCCGGAATGTTCTGTTCGAACAACGCAGTGAGCGCCGCCTCCAGGCTCACCGGCCCAGTGATCGCAGGCGCGGCCTGGTTCGCCTCGTCCTGGCGAATGCCGGAAGAACGCATGTCCACCAGGTGCAAATCCGGCGGCTGCACCAGTTGATTGCGGCACACCAGCAACGCATGGTGAATGGCGTTTTCCAGCTCGCGAATATTCCCCGGCCAGCTGTGTTCCAGCAGCTTGCGCTCGGCATCGATGCTCAGTGACGCGCGGTTGTAGCCGAGGCGCTGGCAGTGCTCTTCAAGAAAAAATTCCGCCAGCGGCAGGATGTCGCCGGGCCGTTCCCGCAGGGGCGGCAGGCGGATGGTGGCGACGTGCAGGCGGTAGAACAAATCCTCACGAAAATGCCCCGCCACCACCGCGTCGGCGAGGTTGACGTTGGTGGCCGCCACCAGCCGTACGTTGATCGGAATCGGTGTGCGCGAGCCCAGGCGCACCACTTCTCGCTCCTGCAACACCCGCAATAATTTGACCTGCATGTTCAACGGCAAATCGCCGATCTCATCCAGAAACAGCGTGCCGCCGTTGGCCGCTTCGAACCAGCCGGCCTTGTGGGTGGTGGCGCCGGTGAATGCGCCTTTCTCGTGGCCGAACAACTCACTTTCCACCAGGGTTTCGGCGAAGGCGCCGCAGTTCACCGCCACAAACGGTTCACGCCCGCGACGGCTCAGGTGATGGATATGCCGCGCGACCAATTCCTTGCCGGTGCCGGTCTCGCCGATGATCAAGGTGTTGGCCTCACTGGGGGCCAGGCGCTCGATACGCGCCAGCAATTCCTGTGAGCGCGGGTCCTTGAAGACCAGCACGGTGGCGCGCACCGACTTGGTCAATTCACGGGCATTGGGATGGGTGATCAGCGACATGGTGCATTCCTGGCAGTAAAAGCGCGTGTCAATAGTGCATGAAGTTTTCTATACCATTTAATTATTAATTAATATTTATATATTCCCAAAACGAATATACCAACACATCGCACCTCGCCTGCTGCTGGAGCAGCAATCAGCCAGCACCTGCGTGTGTGCAGATCAACACCAAGCCGTTGCCAGGCAGTTCTTCGAAAACCCGCAAAGCCACGTTCTACAAGGCGTGCAGCGCGTTTTTCGGCTGATGGCATGCAATCTGCTCTCTCCCTCTCAACGCCACCTGCCCTGTAGGAGCTGGCTTGCCAGCGAAGAGGCCCTAAAGCCTTGCACCGACTAAACGGACGCTTTCGCCGACAAGCCGGCTCCTACAGGGGGTCGCGATCACTTAGCAGGGAGATCCCAATGAAAAGATTCTGGCGCAACAGCATCGCCACCATGTTCGCTGTGCTGGTCAGCACCGGCGTGCTGGCCGAACAGGCGCCACCGGCGTCGGTGAAGATCGCGATCGTCGCCTACACCCAGGGCGGCAAACCGGTGTTCGGCGGCATCGCCGGGCGCGTCATCGAAGACGGCTGGCTCGAAGCGCAACTGCGTGAGCGCGGGGTCAAGCTGGAGTGGATCGCCCTGCCCCATGCCGGCGCCGGGCCGCAGATCAACGAAGGCTTCAGCAACAACAGCCTGGACTTCGCCGTACGCGGTGACCTGCCCTCGGTAATTGCCGGCGCCGGTGGCGTACCAGGCAAGCTGATCGTGCCCGGTGGCAGCGGCAACAATATTTACCTGGTGGTACCGGAAGGCTCCGCCGCGAACACCATCGAAGACCTCAAGGGCAAGCGCCTGGCGCTGCATCGCGGTCGGCCATGGGAGTTCGCCTTCAGCAACTTCCTGGCCAGCAAGGGCCTGAAGCTCGACGATTTCAAGATTGCCAACCTCAACCCGCAAGTCGGCGCCGCGGCTGTGTCTGCCGGCAAGGTCGACGCAGCAGTGTTGCTCAGCGAGGCCTATGCCCTGGAAGACAAAGGCGTGGGCAAGATCATCTGGTCGACCAAGCAAGGCAGCAACGACTGGCGGCTGGTGTCCGACCTGTGGGGCACCGAGACCTTCGTACAGCAGCACCCGGATATCACCCAATTGCTCGCCACCGCCTGGGTGAAAGCTGCGTGGTGGATTTCCCAGCCACAGAACCAGGACGCCTATTACCAACTGTCATCCCGCGCCGGCACCGCCGAGAGCGTGCTGCGTCGCGACGACCAGAACGACCCGGTGGCCTGGAAGGATCGCTGGGCGCCAAAAAGCGACCAGCAACTCAAGGCTCATTACCAGGCCCTCACCACCTACGCCCTGGCCAATCACCTGATTCGCGACACCTACGACATCGGCCCGTCACTGGCCACCGGCTTTACCAACCAGGCCCTGATCGACCTGAAACTCACCGACTACTGGCCGGCCCTGCGTGGCCAGGTCAGCACCAATCCGTAATAGGGAAATTGAGCATGAAACTGCCGCACTCCTTTGCCTTCGGCCTCAGCGTCCTGGCCCTGTCCATGAGCGTGTTTGCTGCCGACACCTACGCCCCCAAACCTGACCCGCTGCAAGGTGATGGCCGCGTCTCGGCTTTCTACACCTGGGAAAAAGCCATCCCGGCCGTTCCCGGCAAACTGCTGCGCAGCGAGCCGCTGGACAACACCCTGAGCCTGGCCAATGCCGCCAGCGCCCAACGCATCCTGTACAGCTCCACCGACGGCATCGATAACAAGACACCGATCGTGGTGTCCGGCGCGTTGTTCCTGCCCAAAGGCACGCCGCCTGCCGGTGGCTGGCCAGTGGCGAGTTGGGGCCATGGCACCGTGGGCGTGGCAGATGTGTGTGCGCCGTCGTGGCAAGGTCGCTCCTACCGTGACGTGGCCTACCTCAATCGCTGGCTGGCCGAAGGCTTTGCCGTCGTCGCCACCGACTACCAGGGCCTCGGCGTACCCGGTGGGCATCCGCTGCTGAACAGCCGCATGGCCGCCTACGGGATTCTCGACGCCGCCAAGGCCGTGGTGGCCGGCGTACCCGGGCTGGCCGACAAAGTGCTGATCGTCGGCCAGTCCCAGGGCGGTGCCGGCGCCTTCGCCGCAGCCGCCTATGCCGCCACCTACGCTCCGGACCTGGGAGTGAAAGGCAGCATCGGCACCGGCGTGATCTACACCCTCGACTACGCGAAGAACCCCAGCGAGGAAGTGCGCAACAAAGTCGATCCCACCCTGGCCTACGGCTTCTACACGTTGCTCGCCGCCCAGCAATACGACCCGAGCATCAACCCCGCCGACTTCTATACCGACAAGGCCCTGCCGATTTTCGAGCAGGCCCGTACCAGTTGCCTGTTCGCCCTCGAAGGCGATGTCGAAGGCCTCGGCCTGAGCATCGCCAACACCAAGAAAGACTACAAGGGCAAGCAACTCGCGCCGTGGCTGGCGCAGGTGTCTTACCCGACGCTGAAAACCTCGAAGCCGATTTTCATCGGCACCGGCGCCGAAGACACCACGCCGGCCGCCGCGACCCAGGTCAAGCTGATGCAGGACGCCTGCAAGGCTGGCTCCATCGTCGAAGGCCACCTGTACAAAGGCCTGGGCCACAGTGCCACGGTCAATGCATCGCTCAAGGACTCGATCCCGTTTGCCCACAAAGTCATCAACGACCAGCCGATCACCCCGATCTGCGCCCCCACCGCGCAATAAGCAGGAGGCTTGCATGAGCATCGAATTCTTTACCCGCCTGCCCTTGCACGGCGAAACCCAGTTCCTGCCCGGCGACCCGCGCAACCGGGGCGACTGGCATCGCGGCGGGCCCAGCACCGGCGCGGTGTCGGGCTTCAGTGTCGGTGATCATTTCACCTACATCGACTACCTCGGGCAAATCGCCAGGGCTGCGGAGATCAACGGCTTTGGCGGCGCACTGATGGTCAACGCGCCCACCGGCGAAGAACCGTGGACCGTCTGCGCGCTGCTGGCCCGGGAAACCCGTACCCTGCAATTCGTCACCGCCTTCCAGCCTTACCACTACACCCCGTGGGTGGCGGTGCAGCAGGCGGCGACCTACCAGCGGGCCACCGGCAACCGCCTGGTGTGGAACATCATCAACGGCGGCTCGGACGTGATCCAGCGCCAGGTCGGCGACTTCAGCGACCACGATGAACGCTACGAACGCGCCACCGAATTCATGGACGTGGTCAAGGGCTATTGGCACAACGAGTCCTTCCACTACGACGGCAAGTTCTACAAGGCCGACGGTGGTGGCCTGCGCGGGCCATTGAAGAAGGCCAAGCTGCCGCTGATCTGCACCGCCGGCTCATCTATCGCCGCCCGGGAGTTTGCCGCCAAGCACGCCGACTTCTACCTGATGCGCGCCGAACACCCGGACGAAATCGCCGCCCTGATCGCCGACCTGCGCGAACGCGCGCTGAAGTGGGGCCGCACTGACATTCGCTTCGGCCTGTCGATTGACGTGATCACCCGGGAAACCGAAGAACTGGCCCGCACCGAAGCCAAACGCTTCTTCGACGAAGGCATCGCCCGCGGCGCGGTCAAGGCCGTGGCGGCCCACGCCGGGTTGCGTACGGCGCGCAAGCTCAGCTACGAGCACGGCTTCAGCGAAAAAACCGAGACCCAGGGCTTCGATGACTTCTTCATCCACCCCAATGTATGGACCGGTTTTGGCTACATCGGTATTCCACCGGGCTGTGCGCTGGTGGGCAGCTACGAGAACGTGGTGGCGCGGATTCGCGAGTACAACAGCATCGGCATCGACCTGTTCTTCCTCGCCGGCTATCCGCACCTGGAAGAAGCCTACCGCCTCGGCGAGCACATCCTGCCGCACTTTCGCAGTGAACGCGCCGAGTTGAGTCGTCCCCAGGAGCCGGTGTTGGAACTGCGCTCCGCCAACGGCCCGGCCGGAGTCTGATGCCATGAGCCTACTGCTTAGCCGTCGGGACTTTCTCGGCTACAGCGTGACCGTCGGCGGCGGCTTGCTGCTGGCCGGTTGCGGCCCCGCTGACACGCCCAAAAACGTCACCGGCAACGATCAACCCCGCTACGGCGGGCGCCTGCGCCTGGGGATTCTCGACGGCAACCAGAGCGGCAACCTCGATGCCCACAAGCCCATTGGCAGCGGCATCGTTCGCGGCTTTGCGTTGTACAGCAAGCTCTGGGAATGGGACGAGCAGATGCAGCCGCGCCTGGCTCTGGCCGAGTTCGCGGAGCCGAATGCCGACGCCAGCAGCTGGACCCTGCGCCTGCGCCCCGGCCTGGAATTCCACAACGGCAAGACCATCGACGCCGACGACCTGATCTTCTCGATCCGCCGCCTCACCGACCCGCAGCTGGCCTCGCCCTACGCGGCGCTGCTGCACTGGGTGGACCGCGACAACCTGGTCAAGCTCGACAACCGCACCGTGCGCCTGAGCTTCCGGGAGGGGCGTAGCTACATGCCGCTGGCAGAAACCTGGGTCAATTTCGGCGGCATCGTGCCGGTGGACTACCACCCGGTCACCAACCCGGTGGGCGCCGGCCCCTACAAGCTCAAAAGCTTCACCCCCGGCCAACGCTCACTGTTTACCCGCTTCGAGAACTACTACAAGGACGGCAAGCCCTACGCCGATGAGCTGGAGATCATCGACTTCAAGGATCAGGTCTCGCGCCTGGCCGCCCTGCGTTCCGGGCAAATCGACATGGCCAACGTGATGCCCACCGAGCAGTTGCCGATCCTGCAAAAGGACCCGCGCCTGAAGGTGATCACCTCGGTGACCGGTAACTGGCTGTCGTTCGACATGAACCTCGACAAGCCGCCGTTCAACGACCCACGGGTGCGCGAAGCGTTTCGCCTGATGGCCGACCGCGAAGAACTGATGCGCCGCGCGTTGAATGGCCAGGGCCGGGTGGCCAATGACCTGTATGCGCCCAGCGACCCGACCTTCAACCACGACCTCGGGCCACGCCCCTACGACCCGCAACGGGCGGCGCAACTGCTCAAGGACGCCGGCCAGGAAAACCTCGAGGTGGAATTGATCACCACTCCGGGGCCTGGCTTGAGTTCGGCGCTGGTGCTGGCCGAGCAGGCCAAGCGCATTGGCGTGACCCTGAAGGTCAAGCAGGTGGACCTGGCGACTTTCCAGGGCCCGTTGAAAAACGACTGGACCCTGAGCACCGGCGGCAGCATCGGCGCGCCGTTCCTGGCCAGTGCGATCCATACCGACGCGCCGTTTGCGGTGTCCAACAAGACCCACTTCAACGACCCGCAATTCAGCGAGCTGTTCCTGGCCGCCATGGCCCAGCCCGACCTGGAAAAACGCAAGGCCCTGGTGCATCAGGTCCAGCAGATCCAGTACGAGCGCGGCGGGATGCTGATCTGGGGCTACGCCGACTTGCTCGACAGCGTTTCCACCCGCGTCGGCGGGGCGCAGTCGGAAGAGTCGCTGTTCAGCACCTGGCGCTTTGAAAAGCTCTGGCTCAAAGACACGGCCTGACCCACTTACAACGCATCGCCCTGTAGGAGCCGGCTTGCCGGCGATGGCGTCCGGTCGACCGGCGCAGGGCCCAAGGGCCTCATCGCCGGCAAGCCGGCTCCTACAAGGGACCGTGCGCTCTTCATTGTTTTTTATGGGGCACCTCTGCCATGCACGCTATCGCCTTGCGTTTACCTCTGCTGCTGGCCGCAAGCCTGCCAATCCAGGCGTTTGCCGCCGATACCCAACTGCAAACCGTGACCGTGCAGGCCAGTGCCAGCCAGTCCGATGATGATGCCCTGCCCACCCGCCCGCCGACGTCGGTGTACGGCGGCACGGAGACCAAGGTCCTCGACACGCCGCGTTCGGTGGTGCAGATCAACGCCGAGCAGTTGGCCAACGACTCGATCCGCAGCGCCGATGACCTGGTCAAATACGCCCCCGGCATCACCCGGGGCGGCGGCCAGAACGCCGGCATCGCCCCGCAGTTTCGCGCCCAGGGCTCCGAGGTATTCCAGGACGGCCAGCGCGGTTACGGCGTGCGCCACCCGGCGAACTTCAACGCCTACGAAGGCGCCGACATCGTCGCCGGGCCGTCGTCGGTCACCTACGGTTCGGTGTCCGGCAGCGGCGGCTATGTGAACTACCTGAGCAAGAAACCCGACTTCAATGAGTTCAAGACCAAGCTCAGCGGTGAACTGGGCTCGTGGATACCGGACGGCACGTCCCGCAGTTCCAACAAATTCAGCATCGACAATACCGGGCCACTGAACGACAACCTGGCCTATCGCCTGAGCATCACCAAGCAGCGCCAGCAGGACTTCTACGACAACGTCGACAACAATTTCGACGCGTTCTACGGCGCCCTCGCCTGGCGCAACGACAACGTGCGGGTGGACTGGAACGCCAGCTACGACAACTACTACGACTACAACATCACCCACGGCTGGAACCGCGCCACCCAGGACCTGGTGGACAACGGCAAGTACTACGCCGGGCGCGCCACGCCGATTATCCAGAACGGCAACACCCTGTGGTCGCCGGTGCTGGCCTCTGGCGCCGCCGATGCGCCAACCCTCGGCTGGGTCAAGCGCCAGCGCAATGCCCAGGGCCAATACAGCGTGGTGGACGGCAGCTTCCAGACCGCCTCGCCCAACACCCAGAGCAACCCCGGCAGCCTGCGGGGCTGGGTGTATGACCCGACGCTGGCGGGCAACGGCGAACGCTCGCTGTCCTCGCAAACCGGGCAACGCAAGGAAGACGAAAGCAGCTCCCGGCGCTTTACCACGCAACTGCGCGTCGAGGCCGACTTGTCGCCCACCATCACGCTGGCCAACAGCACGTTCTACGAACGCTCCAAGGACATCACCGATGCCGTGGGTTCGTTCCAGGTGCAGTCCAAAGACAACATCTTCGACAACCGCTTCGAATTCCGCTCGCGCAATGAAACCCGCCTGGGCGGCTGGACCCTGCGGGATGACAGCAACACCGGCCTGATCTATCGCCGCGAATTCAACCAATCGATTGCGGCCAATAACAGCTTCGGCTCCACCATCAACGCCTATGACCTGACCCAGAACCCCTCGGGCAAGAACCCCGGCGACCTGCTGGGCCTTACCGGTGCCAACCCCGCCGGCGGCAATGGCGCATGGATCGGCCAGCCCGGCGTGCCGCAGTATTCCAACTACTACGGCTGGCTGAACCTGCCACCGATGTACCCGGCCGGGCACGGGCTCTACGCCGAGTCTGTAGCGCCCTACACCGCCGAAAGCACCTGGACCACCAAGACCCTGTTCAGCCAGCACAACCTCAAGTACGGCGACTACTTCGGCCTGAACATCGGTGCCAGCCGCAGCTGGATCGAGGCCGAGATCGACAACCCGTTCGTGCTCGCCGGCGGCAACCCGCGCAAGGACAGCGACAACTACCGGCTGTTCGCGTTCCAGGTCAGCCCCTACGTCAAGCCCACGGAAAACACCACGCTGTACTACACCTTCGATCGCTCGCTGGCGGTCAACACCGGGTTCTTCTCCAACGGCCTGGGCTGGGGCAGCGGCAGTGGCGCCAACCAGCTCAACCCGTTGGCGTTCCAAAGCCTGAGCGTGTTGCACGAAGTGGGCGTGAAGGTCGAAGCGGTGCCCAACCAATTGTTCATGACCCTGGCCGCGTTCAAGCAGGCTCGGGACCAGGCGCCAGACAGCAACAACAGCATCGCGCGGCTGGTGATCAAGGGCGTGGAAGCCACCGTGCGCTATCAGCCGGATGACCACCTGCGCAGCGGCCTGAACCTGTCCAAGCTCAATGCCTACAACGAATTCACCTCCCAGGCGGGATTTGCATCGGCCGGGTTCGTGCCCGACAACGGCACGGTGTTCGGCGATAACAACAGCCTCAACCAGCGACCTTCCGGGCGTTTCGACGCGGTGCAGATTCCCGAATACACCGCCAGTGGCTACGTCGACTACCGCTTCGACTCGGGCTTTGGCGCCGAGCTGTCCGGCTGGTGGACCAGCAACTGGTACCTGAACCTGAGCAAGACCGTAAAGATCCCCAACGAATACAACCTCGACCTTGCCGTGTACTACCGCCAGCCGCAGTGGAGCACCACCTTGCGCGTGCTGAACCTGACCAACGAACTGAACTTCGTCAGCGGCCTGGCCGGCTCCACCAACACCTTCCTGCAACCGATGCCGGGCCGCACCTTGCTGGCCCAGGTCGACTACCAGTTCTAACCCTCAAAGGAGCCCCAGCATGTCCATTGAATTTGTCGGCATGATCTTCCCCCGCCAATGGTCCGAGACCCGTGGCGTGCGCAGCCCGGATTTCGACCTCGACTTTATCCGCCACCACGCCCGCGCCCATGAACACGCAGGCTTTGACCGGGTACTGATCGCCAGCGGGCCCGGCAGCGCCGACAGCCTGCAAATCGCCGCCTACGCGGCGGCGCACACCGAGCGCCTGGGCTTCATGATCGCCCACCGCCCGGGGCTCACTGCGCCGACGGTCGCAGCCCGCGCGTTTGCCACGCTGGACCACACCACCGGCGGCGGGCGCATTCGCCTGCATGCCATCACCGGCATCACCGCCGAACCCCAGGAAGGCGACTTCCTGCTGGACAAGACCGAGCGCTACCAACGCACCGACGAATACCTGGAGATCGTGCGGCGCACCTGGACCGCCGAGGAGCCTTTCGACTTCGAGGGCAAGTACTTCAACATCAAGGGCGCGTTTTCCCCGGTCAAGCCGCTGCAACAGCCGCATATCCCGATTTCGTTTGGCGGCTCGTCGGACATTGCCTACCAGATTGCGGTCAAGCATGCGGACCTGTATGCGCTGTGGGGCGAACCGTTGAGCGGTGTGGCGGAGCAGATTGCCAAGCTCAAGGCGGCGGCCAGTGCGGCGGGTGTACAGGCGCCAAGGGTGAGTTTGTCGGTGCGCCTTATCTTGGGCGCGACCGAGGAACTGGCCTGGCAGCGGGCCGAGCAGATTCTGGAGCAGATCAAGGCCAACCCGCAGTTCGCGGCGGGCAGCCCGTGGCAGAAGCGGATCAAGGGAACGGGATCGGAACGGTTGCTGGCAGCGGCGGCTTTAGGCGATCGGCATGACCGCGCGTTGTGGATGCCGACGGCGACGGCCGTTGGGGCGTATGGCGACACCACGGCATTGGTGGGCACACCGGAGACCGTGGCCCAGGCGCTGCTGGATTATGTGGATCTGGGGGTCACGACGTTTTTGAACCGGGGGTACGACCCGCTGTATGACACCGTGGATTATGGGCGGTGGATCATCCCGGCGGTGCGCGAAGAGGCTCGGCGCCGCAAGGCCGCGTAAAGGCGGCCTCCGCTATCGCCGGCAAGCCGGCTCCTACAGGTGTGCGCCTTTTACCGTAGGCGCCGGCTTGCCGGCGATCACTGCGCAGCAGTGCCAATCAGCCCAGCGATGGCGAATGCTCCAGCAATGTCTGCGTATACGCCGCCTGCGGCTGATCCAGCACGCTATCCACCGCGCCCTGCTCCACCACCCGCCCGACCTTCAGCACCAACACCCGGTCGGCAATCGCCCGCACCACGCCCAGGTCATGGGTGACGAACAGCAACGTCAACCCGTCCCGCTGCAACTGGCGCAGCAAATCCAGAATCGACGCCTGCACCGAGACGTCCAGCGCCGAGGTGATTTCATCGCAGATCAGCAGCTTCGGTTCGCACAGCAATGCCCGGGCAATTGCCACGCGCTGGCGCTCACCGCCGGACAGGCTATGGGGATACAACTCGCCCACCGAAGCCGGCAGCGACACCCGCTTGAGCACCGCCTCCACCCGCTCACGCGCGGCACTGCCTTTAACCGCAAAGAAGTGCTCCAGCGGTGCGCTCAAGGTTTGGTACACCGTCTGCCGGGGATTCAATGCCCGGTACGGGTTCTGGAAGATGTACTGAATCTGGTGCCGCAAGCCCGCCTCGCGCTGCCGTGCCTGTAACGGCAGCGGTTGCCCCGCGTAACGCAGCTCGCCTTCGGCATTCTCCCCCAACCCGGCAACGGCCCGCGCCAGGCTGGTCTTGCCGGAACCGGACTCGCCCACCAGCGCCAGGCACTCCCCCGGCAGCAATTGCAGGGACACGTCAAACAGCACCTGGCGGTCGTACGCCACGTTCAACCCGCTGATTTCCAGCAAGGCCTTGTCGGTGCGCGCGTCCACCGCAGCAATCGGCGCCAGGGCGATGCGCTGCAACGGCTGACCATGGGGTGCAAGACACGCCACTTCATGCCCTGGCGACAGCGGCTGCAATAGCGGTTCCTGCTGCGAACACCCTGCCCGAAAACGCTCGCACCGCGGCCCGAAGCCACAGCCTTGAGGCCGCTGCCCAGGCGCGGGGGCATGCCCGCCAATCGCCCGTAATTCTCGGCGCCCGGCCACATCGGGAATCGCCGCCAACAAGCCCCGGGTGTAGGGATGGGATGGCCGACTGAACAAGGCGTCCCGAGTAGCCGTTTCAACAATCCGCCCGGCGTACATCACCATCACCCGGTCCACCAGGTCCTTGATCACCGCCAGGTCATGGGACACATACACCGCCGCCACGCCCTGGCTTTTGCACAAGCGGCGCAAGGTGGCGAGGATATGCGCCTGGGTGGTGACGTCCAGGGCGGTGGTCGGTTCGTCCAGCACGATCAGCCGCGGTTGCAGCACAAACGCCAGGGCCAGCATCACTCGCTGTTGCTGGCCGCCGGACAGTTGATGAGGGAAACGGCGCAAGAACTGCGGGTCATCCGGCAAGCCGACATCACGCAAGGTTTCAATGATGCGCTGTCGCTGCGCCGCCTTGTCCAGGCGCAGTTGATGCACCGCCAGGGTTTCATCCAACAGGCTGCCAATGCGCAACGCCGGGTTGAGCGCCGTGGCCGGGTCCTGGGCGACATAACCGATCAGGCTGCCACGGGCACGGCGCAACGCTTCACCTTCCAGGCCCAATAACGCCTGGCCCGCGACATGCACCTGGCCACCGACAATCTGTGCGCCGCGTCGGGCATGGGCCAGCAGCGCGGTAGCCAAGGTGGTCTTGCCGGACCCCGACTCACCCACCAGCCCGAGGATTTCCCCGGCTTCCAGGCTGAAGGACACGCCGGACAACACGTCCACCTGCCCCGCCAATTCAACCCGCAAGCCACTGACCTGCAGCACCGTCGTCGTCATCTGCGCGATTGCATTCATGGCTGTTTTTCTCCCAGGCGTGCGCTGCTGCGGCCGATGCCTTCAGCGAGGATATTGGTGCCATAGGCAAACACGCCGATCAGCACAGCGGGGGCCAACACCGCCAAGGGCTGCACCAGCAACCCGGCCTGGTTTTCATTGATCATCAAGCCCCAGTCCGCCGTCGGCGGCGCCACGCCATAACCGAGGAAGCTCAGGCCCGAGAGCATGCCCACCCCCCAGGTCAGCATGTTGCCAAAGTGCACCAGCAACGGCGTAAGGATGTTCGGCAGGATCTCCTTGAACAGGATCCGCCGCCGCGAGTAGCCCATCATCTGCGCGGCCTCGACAAACTCCTGCCCCGCCACTGCCACCGCGCTGGCCCGCGCCAGGCGGATCACCCCCGGGATAAACGCAATCGACACCGTGAGCACGATCAACCACGGCGCGCGGCCGAGCATCGAGACAATCAACAGCACCAGAATCAGGTCGGGGAACGCCAGGGACACGTCCGCCAGCCAGGTGATCAACTGGTCCAGGCGCCGCCGCGACAGCCCCGCAAGCAAGCCGAGAGTACTGCCGACGGCCAGGGCAATGCTCGCCGCCGCCACGGACATCCACAGCACCGAGAGGCCGCCGCTGAGCAGCCGCGACAACACGTCATGCCCCAGGAAGTCATACCCGAGCAGCGCCCACCCCGTGGGCGCGCCGTACACCGGCCCGACCATGTCCGTCGAGCCATGGGGCGCCAGCAACGGACCGAACAGCGCCACGGCAATGACCAGCAAGGTGATCAGCGCGCCCTTGCGGGTTTGCGGTTCGGCCAGCCAGCGGGAAATTCGCGTCTTGCTCATGCATCACCTCGGGAGCGCCGCCACCACGGGGTGATTCCCCGGCGGTTGCGCGAAATCAGGGTCACGCGACGGGCCGTGCGCAGCTTGGGCGTGAGCAGCACCGTCAACAGGTCGGCCAACAGGTTGATCAGCACCACCGCCAGGGTGATCACCAGCACGATGGCCTGGATCATCGGCAAGTCGCGCATCTGGATCGCCGCGTTAAGGGCGGTGCCGATGCCGGGGTAACTGAAGATCACTTCGGCCAGCACTGCGCCGCCGATCAGCGTGCGCAAGGTCAGCGCCACGCCCTGGATCGCCGGGACCAGCGCGTTGGGCAAGGTATGCCGCCACACGATCCGCCAATGGGGAATGCCCCGCAGCCGTGCGGCGATCACGTAGTCGGACTCCAGCGCGTCGATCATCGCGGCGCGCACCATGCGCGTGAGGTACGGCAGCGCCGACAGGCTCAGAGCCAGAACCGGCAGCACCAGGAACGGCAACTGGCGCCGCAGCAACTGATCCGGGTCGAGGATCGACACCGCCGGCAACCAGTCCATATGCGGCATGGAAAACAGCAGCACCAGGCCGATGGCCAACAGAAAGCCCGGCGTGGCCTTGAGGAAAATCAGCAACGACAGGCTCCAGCGGTCAAGGTGGCTGTCGCGGCGCAGCGCCAGGTACACGCCGAGGCCCAGCGCCGCCGGCACCACCACGGCGATCACCCCGGCGAGCAACGCCAGGGTGTAGCCGAAACGCCCCCACAGGATGCTGCCGACCGGCGCGTTGGAATCCAGTGACACCCCGAGGTCGCCACTCAGGGCCGAGCCGAGCCAGCGCAGGTATTGGCGCAGGATCGGTTGGTCCAGCCCCAGTTGATGTTGCAGGGTGAGGATGCTTTCCAGTGGCGCGTCGGGGCCGAGGATCACCCGGGCCGGGTCCGATGGCAGCGCCTGGGTGGCGATAAACACCACCAGGCTGATCACCCACGCGGTGAGCAGGCCGTAGCCCAGGCGGCCGATAAACCACGATAACCAGGCCGGCGTTCGCAGGGGTTTAGACATGGTTCAACCACAGCTCGTCAAAGCGCCAGGAGGCGAAGGTGGTCTGTTCCGGCGCAAGGCCGCCGACCCGTACCGAGGCGGCGTCCAGCACATCGTTGAAACCCCAGATCAGCAGGCCACCGCGTTCGTGTTGAATCTGCTGGGCCTCGTGCACCAGGCCTTTGCGCAATTGCACATCCGGCTGGGCCAGGGCCTGGCGATACAGCGCATCGAAACGCTGGTCATGGAAGTTGCTGCGGTTGTAGATCGCCAAGGGCGCGTCGTTGTGCAACGCCGACGCGAGAAACCCACGGGCCGGGGTCGAACCCGGTGAGAGTTGCCACTGCTCGCGCTGCGGGCCGTTGAATACCGCGCCGTCGACCTGGGTCACGCGGACCTCCACGCCAGCCTTCTTCGCCTGTTGGGCAAACACCAAAGCGGCATTCACGCCGGAGCCTGACGGGGTCGTCAGCTCCACCCGCAGATCGGTCTGCCCGGCCTGGCGCAGCAGCGAGCGCGCTTGCTCAAGGTCATGGGGTCGCTGCGCAATGTCGCGGTTGTAGGTGGGGTCGTGGGGCGAGTACAGGTCATTGGCGATGCGCCCGAAACCGTTGAGGCCCCGGTCCACCAACTCTTGCCGATCAGCCAGCAAGCGAAACGCCTGGCGCACCCGTACGTCGTCAAACGGCGGCTTGGCCAGGTTCAGGTTGAAGCCGGTAAACGAGGTGCTGGGCGACACGCACAGCGACAGGCGCGAGTCGGCCTTGAGCAGCGCGCTGTGCTCGGCCTGCACGCCGCTGGCGACATCGATCTGCCCGGCACGCAATGCGGCCACCCGCGAGACCTGGTCCTTGAATTCGATGATTTCCAGTTCGTCGGCATAAGGCTGGCCGGGTTTGTAGTAATTCTCGAACCGGCTGTAGAGCGAGCGCTGGCCGGGCACGAAGCGCTTGAGGTTGTAGGGGCCGGCACCCACCGGATTGGTGATGGGGTCGTAGTCGGTGGGCACGATGCCGCCGAAGCTGATCAGGGTTTCATCCAGCGGGAAAAAGCTCTGGCCCTCCTTGAAACGGATTTCGATGGTGCGTTCATCCAGCTTGCGCAGCGCATTGCGGTCGATGGCGCCCACCAGTCCGGCAAACGGCGAGGCAAGTTTCGGATCGGTGAGGCGCAGCAGCGAGAACAGCATGTCGTCGGCGCCGATGGTCTTGCCGTGGTGGAACTCCAGGCCCGGCTTGATGCGGATGGTCCAGGCGCTGGCATCGGCGTTCGGCTCGGCGAACTCGGCCAGGGCCAGGCGGGTACTGACGTCGGTGTTCCATTCCCAGAACTTGCTGTACAGCGCCCAGCCGCGAATGATCCCGCCGCCCACCGGTTTGTGGGCATCGAGGTTGCCGGACTGGTCGCCGTCGATAATGCCGATGCGCAGGCGTCCGCCGGTGGTCGGTGTGGTCGACAACACCGCAGTCGGCGCCGCCCCGCTGTCACAACCACCCAGCAGCAAGCCGCCGCCGATGGCCAGGCTGTTGCCGAGAAACACTCGGCGGGAAAATCCTTCGCTCATCAGCTACGCCTCTTGCTGCTGCACGGCGTTCAGACGCGGCACATCAAAACCATGGTCCAGGTCGAGCAACGGGAACAGCAGGTCTGCCACCCGGTGCGCCTCATCGATCAGCGGGAAACCCGACAGGATGAACGCCGAGGTGCCCTGGGCTTCGTACTCACGGATACGCTCGGCCACTTGTTCGGCGCTGCCCACCAGGTAAGTGCCGGCGGCCGGGCCGAGGATGTTGAAGCCGAACAGGCTCGGGCCGAGCCACACGTTAGGGTAGATCTCCAGCTCGCGAGCCGTGGGCAGGCGGCCGGCGCGAATGGTCTCGACGTTGCGCTGGGTTTGCGGGTCGTCGCTGTGGTAATCCTCGAAGCTCACCCCGGGTGGCAACTGGCGCTCGATGGCATTGCGCGCAGTTTGCAGCGAGGTGCGTTGCAGCAGTTTCTCGGCGTGGGCCCAGGCTTCTTCTTCGGTCTCGCGCACGATGATTTGCAGGCGGGTACCGAAGGTCAGCTCACGGCCGATCTTCGCGGCTTCGGCGGCGACCTTGCGGAACTTGTCCCCCAGCTTTGGCGGCGTATTGGCGAAGCTCAGGTACACGTCCAGCAATTGCACCGAGTGTTCCACCCCTGGCCCCGAGGTGCCGGCGCCCCACAGCGGGATGCCCGGTTTCTGGTACGGCGGATGCCAGCCGCCCAGCGGATGCTTGGCCGCTCCCGGCGCACGCGGTGCGAGCTTGACGTATTGGCCGTCATAACCCCGAGTATCGCCGGCATAGAAGCCCTGGAAGGCGCGCCAGTATTCGAGGCTGAAGGCGTAGCGCTCATCGTGGGGGTAATGCACGCCGAGGGTCGCCAGGCCCGCATCATTGCCATTGACCACGTTGAACAGCAGGCGGCCATTGGAGAATTGGTCGAAGGTCAGGGCCCATTTGGCCAGGACTGCCGGTGACAGCTCGCCCGGGTGTTGCGCCACCAGGAAACGCAGGCGCTGGGTGGCGTCGATCAGCGAGGCGGCCACCGCCAGGCTTTCGTTGGGGCTGGAGCCCAGCAGCGAGCCGTAGAAACCCAGGCGATCACTGGCGACCGCGAGTTGCTTGAGATGCTGGAAGTCGGTCTTCCAGCGCCCTTCGGGCTCCCAGGGATAAGGGCCGTCGGGGGTGGTGAGGTACCAGAGAATTTTTACCGCCATGGGGCAACATCCTTGAATGGAACCGCCCCTTGTAGGAGCCGGCTTACCGGCGATGACGGTGGCACATCCAACAGGAATGTCGCCTGATGCACCGCTATCGCCGGCAAGCCGGCTCATACAGGGGGCGTGGTGGTTTCAGTCACCGTGATAAGGGTGTGTTCAGTTTTTGCGGTCGATGGCGGGGACCAGGCCCAGCGCCGTGGCTTGCTCAAACAACCCACTCATCTTCCACTGCTGGGTCAACACCCCCGGCCCGTATGCCCGCGAACCGCCCAGGGCATCCGCCAGCAATTGCAGTTGCGCGCCCTCTTCCAGCAACAGGATGAACTCAGCCGTGGCCCGCAACCCCTGCTTGCCCCACACCGTGGAGCCGCCGTTGGCTTCGAGGATCGCCAGGTTGAAGGGGTTTTCCGCGATCTTGTCGAGGATGAAATCCACTTCCTGCTGGCGACGGTCGATGTACACCGGCAGTTCCCGCGCCAACTGGTAACGCTGCACCGGCACGTAATGGAACGGCAGCGTGCGGTGGGTCTGGGCCCAGGCCCCAAGGTACGGCGAGTGCACGTGGGACACGGTGGTCACGTCTGCATGCTGCTGGAACAGCTTGGTGTAGCGCCCCAGGCCGCCCTTGCCCTTGCCGACAATCACGTTGCCGGCAAAGTCGGTGACGGTGGCCTGCAGCGGCTTGCGGTAGTTCCACGGGCCGCCGTAGTTGACCGACACCAGCAGTTCCTGGCCCGGCACGCGCTCAATAAAGCCTACGGTGCCGTTGGCGGTGATGGTGTTGGTTTCGCGGAAGACCGTGAAGGCTTCTTCGGCTTCCAGCAGGACCTTGTCGATAAAGGCCTGCAGTTCCTGGGTGATCGGTTGGGCGTGGACAATGGCAGTCATGGCAATTTCTCCGGGTTCAGGCGCGGCGCTTGGCCAACAGTTCATGGGCAGCTTGCAGAGGGCGCGGGTCGACCCAGTCGGCGATCGCAAAATCGCGCTCCAGGAAGCCGTGCAGGTACAGGAAGTCTTTCTGGATGCCGAGGAAATCCAGGCGCTCGGCCGACAGGTCCGGCGCCAGGGTGGTATGGAAATCACCGCGATAGGCCTCGGCCACACCGGCACTGCCGGCGCGGGTTTCTTCTTCGAGAATCGCGTTCAGGCCGTCGCGATTGTTCGCGGCCCAGTCAGCCGCGTTCAGGGTTTGTGCGAGGAAACGCACCACCAGGTCAAAGTGGTTGTCCAGCAGGCTCTGGTGGACAGTGATCGGGCGCGGCGTGCCGTTGTTGATGCGGTAGCGCGGCTCGGCGATCAGGTCCAGGTCGATGCCCACCACCAGGCCCAGACGGCGCGCGGCGTCGGCGGCCGAAGCGCCCTTGACGTACACCGCGTCCACTTCGCCGCGCGCCAGGTAATCGAGGCCCGACCACAGGCGTTGCAAACCTTCCTGTGGGTTGGGCGCCTGCTCCTGATCGTGCAGCGCGACCTCCACCAGTTGCACGTCATCAAAGCCCAGGCCGGCCAGGCTCAACGCGCCTTTGTAACCGTGCAGGCTCATGGCCCGGGCGATGCTCCCCGGACGGCTGTCACCCCAGGCCGGCAAGGCCAGGCGCTTGCCTTTCAAATGCTCGGGACGCGTGATGCCGGAGTCCGGGCGGACCAGGATGGTTTGCCATTCCTCGATCCAGGTCAGGCCGATCAAACGGCTCGGCGCGCCGGCGGCACGGGCGGCCAATGCCGGCACATTACCGCCTTCGCGAAACAGCCCCGGCAGCTCGTGATCGTAGTGGTGATGGCCCAGTTGACGGGCCTCCTGCAAGGTCGAGACCGACAGGCCGTCGGCGGCGAATTCGTCGCCCAGCCAACCGAGTTTGTAGGCGATGCCGGAGGCGGTCGGTACCGGGCAGCGGGTAAACCAGATCTGCTCAAGCGCTGGCTTGGGCAGGATCGCGGAAAGGGTCATGGGCAGCTCCATTGAATTGGGCAAGGCAGTCCATGGAGGTATTGCAGAGGCCGTGCCAATTGGCCAAAGCCCCGGTTTGCAGGGCTTTGGCGCAAAGAGTCGAAGTACTGTTGCTGGCCTGTCAGCAGCGCTGCTGCTGGCCCAGCAGTCACCCGTTCGCCACTGCTGCCCCAGCAACACTCCGTTATCGCAGGCCCCGCCAGGGGTGGTTTTCGGCATTGGCGCAGAACTTGCTCAAGGCACCTTCAATGCCCGACATCCAGCGCAATCCCCTGTAGGAGCTGGCGTGCCAGCGATGGTGGTTAACGATGACGTGTACTGACGGGTTTACGCGGTGCACTTGAGTCCATCGCTGGCAAGCCGGCTCCTGCAGAGGGGCTTAAACACACGGGCCAAATCAGGGGAAGAAACTATGAGTACGTTCGAACAGGTACCGGTACGCCAACTGCACAGCGAGGCCGAAGCCATTGCCGCAGCCAAGGAGATCGCCGTGGAGATCGCCGCGATTGCCGCCGACAGCAGCCAGAACGGCCAGTTGCCGTGGCGCCAGGCGCAACTGCTGTCCCAAAGCGGCCTGACCGCCATCGGTGTGCCCAAGGCATTCGGCGGGCTGGGGGCCTCGGTGCAAACCATCGTCGAAACCGTGCGCCTGGTCTCGGTGGCCGATGGTGGTGTGGGCCAGTTGCTGCAGATTCACAACGTGATGCTGCGGGGCATCTTCAACGGCTATCCGGATGCGGTGCGTGATCGCCTGGTGGCCGATGTGCTGGCCGGCAAGCGCTTTGGCAACGCCCTGGCGGAAGTCGGCGGCAAGAACAAGTTCGCCCTCAAGACCCGCGTCGAGCGGCGTGCAGATGGCAAGCTGGTACTCAATGGCAGCAAGTTCTACTCCACCGGTTCCTACCTTGCCGAATGGATCTCCCTGACCGCGGCCTCGGATGACGGCGGCGCCGGCGTGCTGCTCAACCGCAACGCACCGGGCCTGACCCTGGTGGATGACTGGGAAGCCTTCGGCCAGAAAAACTCGGTCAGCGGCACGGTGAATTTCGACAATATCGAGCTGGATGAAGACTTCGTTTCGAAGCGCAAGGGCCCGATGAAACGCACCGGCCTGACCTTCCCGCAGATCCTGCATGCGGCGATCGATACCGGGATTGCCTCGGGCGCGCTGACCGCGGCGGTGGAGTACCTCAAGCACAACGCCCGGCCCTGGGTGGAAAGCGGCGTGGACCACGCCAATGAAGAGCCGCACATCATCAAGCAAATCGGTGAATACGCGGTGGCCCTGCGTGCAGCCGAGTCGCTGCTGCGGGATGCGGCGCGGGTGTTCGACGCACATGAGCTGGACCCGGAGAACAAGGAACTGCAGGACGAATTGATCCTGTCGGTGGCCACGGCACGGGCGCATTCGGACAGTGCTTCGTTGAAGATCTCCAGCGATATTTTCTCGTTGCTGGGGGCCAGTTCGTCGCTGAGCAAATGGAACCTCGACCGGTTCTGGCGCAACGCCCGGGTGCATACCACCCACGACCCGATTCGCTGGCGCTTGCACCATGTGGGCAACTACTACCTGAACGGGATTGATCCGGGGGAGTACACGGCGATCCTCAATGCCAAGGAAACCCAGGGCGCTACCACTCGCTAGACCAGCCCAACACATCCCTGTGGCGAGTGAGCTTGGTCCCGCTGGACTGCGCAGCAGGCCCTGTTTTTGGGGTCGCTTCGCAACCCGGCGGGAGCAAGCTCCCTCGCCACAGTTTGGGAAGGATCAATAAACCCAATGAGCTTTTCATGATCGAAAAACACCCCCTTCTGCGCAGCCTGGCGATCTACCGCGAAATGCCCTGGCGCTTCGCTCTGGTCGCCGGGCTGTTCGTGGCCATCAACCTCGGCCTGGTCTGGCAACAATGGCTGATCGGCCATGCGGTCAACGATGTCAGCGCCGGTCGCGCAGTAATCCGCCACGCCGACGGCAGCCTCGATGCCAGCCTTGGCTGGCACTGGCTGTGGCTGATGCTCGCCGTGGCCCTGGGCCGTGGCGCGCTGCAATACGCCGCCAGCGTCATGTCCCTGGTGCTCAGCCAGGAACTGCTGACGCGCCTGCGCGAACGCATCCTCGCCCAGGTGCAAAGCCTGCACCTGGGTTATCACTGGCAGCACGGCATGGGCGAGATGATCACCCGCACCACCCGCGATGCCGACAAGGTACGTGACGCGCTGATCACCTTCTGGCGCCAGGTGGTGGAAACCCCGCTGGTGGTGTTGGCCACCGTGGGTCTGTTGAGCTGGTACAACCCGTGGCTGGGCTTGGTACCGCTGCTGCTGACCGTCACCGGACTGTGGATTTTCGTGCTGCAAACCGAACGCCTGGTTGAACTCGACCGCAGCGTCGGCGCGGCCTACGACCGCGTCAACCAGGACCTCAGTGAAGGCATCGGCGGGGTGCGTGTGATCAAATCCTTTGCCCTTGAGCAGAGCCGTATCCAGGGCTTTTCCGAACAGGTTGCAGTGTTCGCAGGCTTGGCCCGCCAGGCGCTGGCCTATTCCAGTTCACGCATTCCGCTGCCCCAGGCCGTGGTCGCCCTCGGCCATGTGTGGATCCTGGTCTACGGCGCCCACCTGGTGGCGGCCGGTCAGTTGGGCATCGGTGAACTGGTGACCTCGCTGCTGATCGCCACCACCCTGGTATTTCGCATCGAAGGCATTGGCCGGGTGATGCAAACCTTCGCCGATGCCCGGGCCAGTGCCGAACGTATCTGGCAACTGCTGGACGCCCCCGCAGCGATACGCAGTGGCAGCGCCACCCTGCCCGCTTCGCCCCTGTGGTTGCGCCTGGAGCACGTCAGTGTCAGCGCTCCCGGCGGTGGGCGGGACATTCTGCATGACTGCTCGCTGGCCCTGGTGCCCGGCGAAATTGTCGCGTTGGTGGGCGCCACCGGCACCGGGAAAAGCCTGCTGGCCAGCCTGTTGCCACGCCTCACTGATGTGAGCACCGGGCGCGTGCTGCTGGGCAATGACGGCGCTGGCTGGCAAGACATTCGCGAACTTGACCTCGGTGCGTTGCGCCAACGGGTGCACGTGGTGCCGCAAGAGAGCTTCCTGTTCGCCGGCAGCCTCGCCGCCAACCTGCGCCTGAACGCTCCCGACGCCACTGATGAGCAATTGCTTGAAGCCCTGCGCCTCGCCGCAGCGGACGACATCTTGCTGCGCCTGCCCCACGGCCTGGCCACGCCGCTGGGTGATCGTGGCGTGACCCTGTCCGGCGGCCAGCGCCAGCGCCTGTGCCTGGCGCGGGCGCTGCTGGGCCAACCGGACATCCTGTGCCTGGACGACGCCACCAGCGCCCTCGACGCCATCAGCGAACGGCACGTACTGAACAACCTGCGAGAACTGCGCGGCACCACCGTGCTGGTGATCTCCAGCAAGTTGTCGACCATCCTCCTGGCCGACCGGGTGCTGATGCTCGCGGACGGCAAAATCGCCGCCACAGGCACCCACGCCGAACTGCAACACACCCACCCGCACTACCGCGACCTGCTGGGGATCGACCATGGCTAATCCAATCGCCGGCAAAGCCTTGAGCGATATCGAAATTGAAGAAATGCTCGCGAAAAAGGCCCTCGACCGCAGCATGTTCAAACGCTTGCTGCCGCTGCTCAGGCCAATCCGCCGCTCGATTTTCGCGGTGATCGGCATTGAGCTGTTGCTGGTGTTCACGGTGTTTTTGCGACCCTGGTTCGTGCGTGAACTGCTGGACCGTGGCTTGATTCAGCAGGCCGACCACTGGCTGCTGGACGAGCGCCTGGTGCTATGGCTGGGCGCGGGGCTGGCCGCCAGTTGGCTGGTGCGATTCCTGCTGGCCGGGGTCTCGCTGTTTGTTGCCGGCGGCGCGGCGATCCGCGTGCTGAACGCCCTGCGGGTGCAGGTGTTTGCGCATGTCCAGGGCTTGAGCGTCAGCTACTTCGACCAGACCCGTGCCGGGCGGATCATTTCCCGGGTTGACCGCGACGTGGACGCCCTCGAACCCTTGGTGATCCAGGGCCCGCCTGAACTGCTCGGTGCCTTGCTGCGCTGTGGCCTGGCATCGGTGATGTTGTGGCGTATCGACCCGCGTTTCTTCCTCAGCCTGGTGGCCACCGTACCGTTGCTGGTGCTGGCGACCTGGAGTTTCAAGCGGATCTCCCAGCGCAACTGGGCGCGGGTTGCGGAAAACCGCAGCCGTTTTACCGCACACCTGGTGGAAAGCGTCAGCGGCGCGCGGATGCTGCAGCAGTGCGCCCAGGAGACGCCGAACCTGCGGCGTTATCGCGGGCTGTTGGATGACTTCAACCATGCACTGATTCGCGGCAGCTTGCGCTCGGGGTGGTTTGCGCCCTTTACGGCGCTGCTGAGTTCGGCGGGAATCGCCTTGTTATTGCTGGTGGGCGGCTATGGGCTGGCGGCCGGTGAAGTGTCGGTCGGGCAAGTGGCCGAAAGTCTGTTTTACGTGTTCCTGTTCTTGGGGCCGTTGCAGGAGCTGTCGGACCTGTTTGAACGCTACGCCACCGGATCGGCGTCGGCGCAGCGGATTTTCCTGTTGCTCGATACCCAGGCGCAGATTACCGACAGCGCTACACCGCGCCATTTGGACCGAGCGCGGGGTGAGGTGCGGTTCGAGCAGGTGGGTTTCAGTTATGTGCCAAGTGCGCAGGCGCCGGTGATCAATGGGCTGGATTTGCATATTCCTGCGGGTGAGGTGTTGGCGATTGTCGGGCCTTCGGGGCATGGGAAAAGCACGCTGGTGCAGTTGCTCACGCGGTTTTATGAGGTGCAGTCGGGCGTGGTGCGGCTGGATGGGATTGATGTGCGGGAGCTGGCCCAGCATGCGTTGCGGCGCAATGTCGGGGTGGTGTTGCAGGACAATGTGTTGTTCAGCGGGAGCATTCTCGACAACTTGCGGTTAGCGGCGCCGTTGGCGGATGACGCGACCCTGGTCGCGGCGGCCCGGGAGCTGGGCGCCGATGAGGTATTGGAGCGGTTGCCGCATCAGTACCACACCGAGGTTGGGCCTTTGGGAGCGCATTTGAGTCATGGGCAGCGGCAGCTCGTTTGCCTGGTGCGGGCGTATCTGGCGGACCCGGCGGTGCTGGTGCTGGATGAGGCGACTTCGGCGGTGGACATTCACACAGAGCGGCGGATTCAACGGGCGTTGCGCAGGCTGTGTCTGGGGCGCACGGCGATCATCATTGCCCATCGGCTGGCGACGATCCGGGATGCGGACCGGATTGCTGTGGTTCGGCATGGGCAGGTCGTTGAGCTTGGGGCGCATGATGCGTTGATTTATCGTGGGGGGGCTTATGCGGCGTTGTATCAGACGTATTTGCAGAGTGCTCGGGTGGGGGATTTGGTTGTCGGGTGATTGGGGGTATATCCGTTTTTGGGTGATGTTTGAGATTGGTTCCGCTCTTACAGCGGCTCACTTTTGAACAGCCGGAATGCCGGCCCAGTCAAAAGTAAGCAAAACGCTCTTGCCCCACCACTCGGCTCCTCGCCTAGGCTCGGAGTGCCATCACTCCGGCTTTGGACCGTGGGCCGCCGTCATGGGCCATCCCTGGCCCAGGACGGCTAACCCGGCGTCCTGCCGGGTTAGCCACGCTCCAAAGCCTGCGTTCGGCCAGCGTGGTTTAACGGGGCGCCTAAGATCAAGATCAAAAGCAGATCAAGAACACAGCGGCCTACCGGCCGGCTTGAGTGTTTAAAAGCCAAATCAAAAGCTAAAGCAGGCACGGTCCAAATGTAGGAGCTGGCTTGCCAGCGATGGCATCACCTCGGTGTATCTGGAAGACCGAGGTGTCTGCATCGCCGGCAAGCCAGTCCTACAGAAAAGCAGCTCTGGCTTTTGATCTGGCTTTTAACACTCAGGTCGGCTCTCAGGCCGCCGTGCTAATGCCGGAGTGAGGGAACGCCGAGCCACAGCGAGGCGCCGACAGGCGGGGCAGAGCGCTTTGGTTACTTTGCCGCTTTTTGTACGGACCGCAACAACGGATATGTACACAAAGTGCTTCACCTACAGCACCCACTGCTGACCCAGTGTTGCTACAGACGCACCCCCACCCCCAAAAAACCCACAACCGCCTGCCCCCGTTGGCCCAAGCCCCCATGGCATGCCCGTTGCAGTCCCAATCCCCAAAGGTCCCCGCACCCAATACGACTGAACCGGAGCACCCATGACCACTGAATTCTTCTGGCGCCTGCCGCTGGGCACCGACGGCCCCCAACTCACCACCGACAAACACAACCGCGGCAACCCCACCTACCGCCCCGGCAACATCGCACCAGGCCGCCTGCCCAACGGCCAACCCGACGACTTCACCTACATCGACTACATCGCTCAGGTCGCCAAAGCCGCCGAACTCGCCGGCTTCGAAGGCGCCCTGCTGCCCACCGGCCCCGAACCATGGATCGTCGCCGCCGCCCTGGCCCGAGAAACCCGGCGCATCAAATTCCTGATCGCCTTCCAGGCCACCTGGACCCTGCCCGCCTACGCCGCCCAACAAGCCGCGATCCTGCAAAACCTCAGCCGTGGCCGCGTAGAGTGGAACATCATCACCGGCGGCAACCCCGCCAGCCAGCGCGCCAACGGTGACTTCCTCGAACACGACCTGCGCTACAAGCGCACCGGCGAATTCCTCGACATCATCCAGGGCCTCTGGGAGCACGAAAAATTCTCCTACAACGGTGATATCTACCAACTGGAAAACGGCGCCCTGCCCCACGGCCTGCACCACGAACGCAAGCCCGGCGTGTACTTCTCCGGTTTCTCCGACGCCGCCCTCGACGTCGCCGCCAAACACGCCGACGTGTACCTGAACTGGGCCGAACCCATCGACAAGCTCAAGCCACACATCGAGCGCGTGCGCGAACTGGCCGACAAACAAGGCCGCACCGTGCGCTTCGGCCTGCGGGTAGACCTGTTCGCCCGGGAGACCGAGGAGCAAGCCTGGAAAGACCTGCGTCGCCAGTTCGACAAGCTCGAAGGCAAGAGCAGCCAGGTCGCCAAGGGCTTTACCAGCGGCTCGGACTCGGTCGGCGGCGCACGCCAGACCGCGTACCACCAGAACGTCGACCGCTTCGATGACCTGATCATCGGTCCCAACCTGTGGGCCGGTTTCGCCAAAGCCAAACCGGGTCCGACCGTGGGCCTGGTCGGCAGCCACCAGAACATAGCCGAGCGCCTGGTGGAATACCGCGACGCCGGCTTCTCGACCTTCATCCTCGCCGGCAATCCACACCTGGAAGAAGCGTTGCGCATTGGCCAGGAAGTCCTGCCGCTTGTGCACCAACGCCCGGCGATCCAACCTTTGAAAGCCAGCGCCTGAACGCTGTGGGAGAACTCCTGATGACCCAACCTCTCGATACGCTCTGGTACACCCGCTGCCCCGTGCCCACCGGCCTGGGCATTGCAGTGCAAAAAGGCTGGCTGCAAGACACAGTCGGTGCCCTGGGCACCGAGGTGCAGTCGCTGCGTGAGTCCGATGACAAGGCGGTGCGCGAATCGCACTTCGATCACACCCTGCGCAATTCGGTACGCCATGGCGGCAATATCCCGGCGATCTGGGCCCGCGCCCAAGGCCGGGAAACCCGAGTGATCGGCCTGTCGTGGGCAGATGAAGTGCAACTGATCCTGACCCGCCAGGACAGCGGCATCAAAACCGTCAAGGACCTCAAGGGCCGTACTTTCGGCTTGCCGGACTGGGCCGGCGCACAGATCGACTTCACCCGCGCCCAGGCCCTGCGCGGGCTGGAAAACGCGTTGTCACTGGAAGGCCTGAAAGTCGGCGACGTGAAGCTGAAGAACTTCCGCTACGGCGGCACCTTCAGCGATACCCCGGTGCGCAATATCGCCGGTACGCCGGTCACGCAAAAAGTCAGCGAACGCAACCTGGAGCTGATAGGCCTGCTGCGCGGTGAAGTCGATGCGATCTTCCTCAAGGGCGCCCACGCCGCCCAACAGGCTCATGATTTCGGCCTGCACACGGTGATCGACACCGGCTCGCACCCGGACCCGCTGATCCGCAGCAACAACGGCACGCCGCGCACCCTGGCGGTGGACCTGAACCTGCTGGAAAACCACTTCGACGTAGCCACCGGCATTCTTGACTCGGTCCTGCGCGCCGAGCAATGGGCCCACACCCACTCGGAGGAAACCCGCCGCTACCTGGCCCAGGAAACCAACAGCAGTGAGTATTGGGTCACCGCCGCCTACGGCAACGACGCCCACTTGCGCCTGCGCACCGAACTGGATGAACAGGCAATTGCCGCGCTGCAGGACTTCACGCATTTCCTGCACCGCTGGCGCTTTATCCCGAAAAGCTTCGACGTGCGTGAATGGATTGATGCACGGCCGCTGGAAGCACTCTTGAACGGCAAAACCGCGCTGGCAGGCTAACCCCTGTAGAAGCCGGCTTGCCGGCGATGACGGCCTTGAATGGGGTATTGACCTTTCGGGCCTCATCGCCGGCAAGCCGGGCTCCTGCAAAGGTTTCCTATTTCATGGATTTGAACGAAGACCCTTATGAGCAAACCACTCGATACTCTCTGGTACACCCACAGCCCGGTTCCCACCGGCCTTGGCATTGCTGTGCAGTCCGGTCGCCTGGCCGAGGCGTTCCTGCCTTTTGGCACCAATATCCAGTCGTTGCGCGAGTCCACGGAACGGGAAGTTCGCGAGGCGCATTACGACCATCACCTGAAAAACTCGGTGCGCCACGGCGGTAATATCCCGGCGATCTGGGCCTACGCCAGTGGCGTGGAAACCCGGGTGTTGGGGCTATCGTGGAGCGATGAGGTGCAGTTGATCCTGACCACCGCCGAGAGCGGTGTGCGCAGCGTGCGCGACTTGAAAAACCGGCGCTTCGGCCTGCCGAAATGGGCCAACGTGCAGATCGACTTCACCCGTGCCCAGGCCCTGCGCGGCCTGGAAAACGCCCTCAAGCTCGAAGGCCTGGAAGTCTCGGACGTAGAGCTGGTGGACTACCCCTACGGCGGCACCTACAGCGACAACCAGGTGCAATACGTCTACGGCTCCCCGGCGAGCCTGGGGGTGAGCCGCTTCAGCCGGCGCAACAACGAACTGATCGGCCTGCTGCGCGGTGATATCGACGCGATCTTCCTCAAGGGTGCCCACGCCGTGCACCTGGCCAACGAGTTCGGCCTGCATGTGGTGGTGGACACCGGTTCGCACCCGGACCCGCTGATCCGCTCCAACAACGGCACGCCACGCACCCTCACGGTGGACATCAACCTGCTGCAGGAGCACTTCGACGCCAGCGTGAAAATCGTCGACACCGTGCTGCGCACCGAGCAATGGGCCTGGGCCAATCCGGACGAGACCCGGCGCTTCCTGGCACAGGAACTCAACACCAGCGAGTACTGGGTAACCGCGGCCTACGGCGAAGATGCCCATCGTCGGCTGCGTACCACGCTCGATTCGCGCTCCATCGAAGCCTTGCAGGATTTCACCGATTTCCTGCATCGCTGGAACTTCATTCCACGGCGCTTCGATGTGCGCGACTGGATTGATTTCAGCGTGCTGGAAAAGGTCATCGGCTCCACCTCCCGCGTGGCTGTTTGACCTCCCCCATGTAGCAGCTGTCGAGCCCCGGCGAGGCTGCGTTTGCGGTGTGTCAGATACACCGTTTACGCAGCCTCGCCGGGGCTCGACAGCTGCTACGGCAACACCTCCCCTGCTGCTCCAGCAGCACCCTCCAAGCAACTTCTGCTGAATCTTCGACAGGCTTTTCAAGCGGCCTTCGGCTGCGCTTTCAATTGTTCGAAAACGTCCTCTTCTTGAATTTTTTAATCGTTATATATCAATATCTTACAACCATGTATCGACCCTGAAATCTGCTTGGCACGATCTCTGCTCTAACCCCTTCAAGGAAACTTTTCCGGGGGAGATTTCAATGCACACACTTAATCCAATCACCAAGGGCCTGTGGCTCGCTTTACTGCTGGCAGGCGGCACCGCCAGCGAACATCTGCTGGCCGCCGACGCTGCCGAAAACGATGCAGGCAAAACCGAACCGTCGCTGAAGACCGTGACCGTCACCGCACAACACCGGGAAGAAACCCTGCAAGAGGTTCCGGTCGCGGTGTCGGCGGTACAAGGCACCAGCATCATTGCCGACGGCGTGCGGTCGATGGGCGATATCACCACCTTCATTCCCAACGCCTCGGCGAAAAACCCCGACGGCGACGGGCGCCCGCGCTGGTACATCCGTGGCCTGGGCACCGGCGACACCGGCGCGGCCACTGTGTACCCGGTGGGCATCTACGCCGATGACGTGTACCTGAACGCACCGATTGCCGGTGGCGGCCCGCTGTTTGACCTCGAACGCATCGAGATCCTGCGCGGCCCCCAAGGCACGCTGTATGGCAAGAACACCACGGCCGGCGCGGTGAATATCATCTCGAAGAAACCGACCTTCGACACCGACGGCTATGGCACGATCGGTTTTGGCAGCAAGAACGAACGCATCGTCAATGGCGCCATCGGCGGCACCCTGGTTCCGGAAAAACTCGCGGCGCGGATCTCGCTGTACTCCGAGGAACGCGACGGTTTCCAGAAAAACCTGATCGACGATCACACCTACGGCGACGTCAACAAAAAGGCCGTGCGCCTGCAATTCTTCGCCCAGCTCAACCCGGACCTGGACGCGCTGTGGAAGATCCACAGCCGCGAGTTCAAGGGCGACGGCGCCAACGGTGCGCTGACCCTCGGCCGCTACTACAACGTGGGCTACACCCGCCCCGCCGGGCGCAATATTGCGCTGAACGTGGACGACGACTCCAAGCTCAACCATGACGGTACTTCGCTGACCCTCAACTGGCACCTGGGCGACTACACCCTCACGTCCATCAGCGCCTACGACTACATCCGCGGCCAGTCCAGTGGCGATGCCGACTACACGCCCTACGAGGTCAACGGCACCTCTACCGCCGACAACAAATACACCCAGTACTCCCAGGAAATCCGCCTGGCCTCGCCCCAGCAGGAAACCCTGCGCTGGTTGGCCGGCGCGCACTATTTCCATGAAGACCTGGACAGCAGCGCCGGACGCTTTATCGCCCCGGGCCCGACACCCAATGGCACCGGCTCGAACCAGGTCAACGGCGCGACGGACTTTCGCGACCTCAATTACAACCACACCACCGACAGCTACGCGCTGTTCGGCAACCTGACCTACGACCTCACCGACAACTTCAGCGTGACCGGTGGCCTGCGCTGGACCCAGGAAAAGAAAGACATCGACCTCAACCTCACTCAGTTGACGCGCGCCACCGCCAATGGCCCGCTGATTCCCCTGGGCGGCGTCGGTACCAACGGCAACCGCCAGGAAGACAAGACCTGGGAAGCCTGGACCTATGACCTGACCCCGGAATACCGGATCAACGACAACGTGCGGGTGTTCTTCCGCTATGCCCACGGCTTCCGCTCGGGCGGCTTCAACACCGGGCTGTCCACCAGCCTGTCGCAGCTGACCACGGTGGACCCGGAACAACTCGATGCCTACGAATTCGGCGTGAAGTCCGAGTGGTTCAACCATCGCCTGACGGCCAACGCGAACATCTTCTACTACGACTACTCGGACATTCAGGTCAACCTGCTGACCGTCAACAACGGCGTACTGACCACCGCGCTGACCAACGGCGCCAAGGGCAAGGTCAAGGGCGCCGAGCTGGAACTGGAAGGCCAACCCACCGACTACCTGCACCTGCGGGCGGCGATTTCGTTCCTGGATACCGAATACACCGACTTCAAAAACACCAACCCCAACACCGGTGCGGTCACGGGTGACTACAGCGGCAACAGCTTCGTGCGCTCGCCGCGCAACGTGGTGTCGCTGGGTGGCGACTACACCATCCCGCTGGAAATCGGCGGCAAGCTGGTGGCCGGTGCCGACGTGAGTTTTCGCGACAAGGAATACTTCCTCGCCGACCGCCAGAGCAGCGCCGACAAGGACTTGAGCCAGCCGCACTACACCTTGGCCAACAGCCGCCTGACCTGGTACAGCGCCGACGAAAAACTCAGCGTCACCGGGTTTGTGAACAACCTCACCGACCGCCGCTATCAGGTGCATGGCCGGCCGAACGGCGGGCTGGGGCAGTACGTGATCACTTACGGCGACCCACGCACCGTGGGGCTGAGCGTGACCAGCCGCTTCTAACTTCAGCCGCCGGACACTATTCACCAAACGCCGGAGATCAAATGTGGGAGCTGGCTTGCCTGCGATAGCGGTGGGTCAGCCAACCATTATGTGGCTGTGCCGCCATCATCGCAGGCAAGCCCGCTCCCACAGTTGACCTTCTTTGTTTGAGCCATAGCGCCCGGCCGCCATCGTCAACACGCTTCGAAAGGACCTTTCTATGTTCCAACGTACTCCGTTGGCCGGCGCCATCGCGCTGGTCATGGGCAGCCTTGCCGTGCCTGCTGTAGCCGCCGATGCGCAGCCCACTGCCAAGACCGACAAGCTCGACACCGTGGTGGTACTCGGCACCCGCCGCAGCGACGTCACCGCCCTGCAAAGCGCCGCACCGGTAGATGTGCTGAGCGGCGAGCAATTGCAGCAAACCGGCGCTGCCGACCTGTCCGGCGCACTGACCGCACTGTCGCCGTCCTTCAGCTTCCCGCAGTCGCCCCAGGGTGCATTTGCCGGTTCCATCGCCCAGGGCGCCTCGCTGCGCGGCCTGGCTTCCGACCAGGTGCTGGTATTGGTGGATGGCAAGCGCCGCCACACCAGCGCCAACATCACCCGCCAGAGCCTGGCCAACGGTCGTGGCGCGGCAGCGGTGGACTTGAGCCTGATCCCGTTGAGCGCGATCGACCACGTGGAGATCCTGCGTGACGGCGCCGCCGCTCAATACGGCTCCGATGCGATTGCCGGGGTGATCAACATCGTGCTCAAGCAAAAGGACGACGGCGGCAACGTCGGCTACCGTTTCGGTGGCTACAACAAGGGCGATGGCATGCAGCGCAAGTACAGCGGCTGGAAAGGCTTCGAACTGCCGAATGACGGTTTCCTGACTTTGAGTTTCGATGCCGGCAGCCAGGACCCGGCCAGCGACACCAACCCGGACAACCGAATCTTTTATCGCGGCGACACCAGCGTGAACACGTCGCGCGAGCAGAACAACCGCTATCGCACCTGGAACTGGGGCTCCAACAGTGTCTCCGACCAGTACAACTTCCTGGCCAACGGCGAGATGGGTGTGGGCGAAGGATTGACCGCCTACGGGTTCGCCACCTATTCCCACAAGAACACCGACTCCACCGGTTTTTTTGACCCGCCCACCGCGCTGTACAACAACTACGGCAGCGTTTCCTTGCAGCGTTATCCGGACGGCCGTTTGCCGATCACGCGCTACACCCTGGAAGACTATGCCGCCACCGGTGGCCTGCGGTACGAAAACGAGCAACTGGGCAAGTTCGACCTGGCGCTTAACCACGGCACCAACATCGTCAAGTCCACCGACTACAACGCGATCAACCCCAGTTGGGGCACCAACAGCCCGGCGACGATCTACACCGGCGAGCGCAAGAACGACCAGACCAACGTGACCCTGGATTGGGTGCGGGACTTCCCCACCGACTTGCTGTTCAAGCCGCTGACCGTCTCCGCAGGCCTGGCCTGGCGCCAGGAAAATTACCAGTTGAGCGCAGGCGCGCCGGCCGCCTCGCAGAACGGCCCGCTGTTCAACACCGTTGACCCGGTGACCGGACGCCGGCTCACCGGGTATTACTCGGGTATCACCCCGGTGGATGCCGACTCGCTGCAACGCAAGGTGCTGGGCGCGTATCTGGATGTCGAAGGCCAGGTCACCGAGAAGTTCCAGGCCGGTGTCGCAGTGCGTACCGAGCACTATTCGGACTTTGGCGACACCACCAACGGCAAGCTGTCGCTGCGCTACGACTTCACCCCGCAGATCGCCGCACGGGCCAGCGCCAGCACCGGCTATCGCGCACCGTCCCTGGCGCAGAGCGGCATGTCGTCGTTCAGTGTGCAGGTGGTGGAACAGCCGCCGGGCAGCGGCAACTACGTCGAGGTGCAGCAGCGCACCTTGCGCGCCAACAGCCCGGAAGCCCAGGCCCTGGGCGGCACACAGCTCAAGCCCGAGGAGTCGACCAACTACTCGCTGGGCCTGGTCTGGCAACCGCTGGACAACGCATCGGTGACGGTGGATGCCTACCGCATCAACATCAACAACCGCATTACCCTGTCCGACCAATTGCCGGCCTCGGTGGTCTCGCCGATCTTCGCCGGGACGCCTTACGCCAATATCCAGAGCGCGGCGTTCTACACCAACATCGCCGACACCCGCACCGACGGTATCGAACTGACCGGCAACTACAAACTCGACCTGCAGCAATGGGGCCGGGTGAACTTCAACGCCGGCTATGCGCGTAATCGCACGCAAATCACCGACCTGCGCAACGTCGGCAACATCGCGGGCAACCAGATCATCGGCCGCACCACCCAAGGCCTGATCGAGCACGGCACCCCGGACTACAAGCTGACCCTCAGCGCCAACTGGGCCTATGAAAAGTGGGGAGTCACCGTGGCCCAGCGCCGTTATGGCGAATGGAAAAGCCTCAATGCCGCCAACCCGAACCTCGACCAGACCTTCAGCCCGCAATGGGTCACCGACCTGGACGTATCCTACAACCTTGGCAAGGGGATCAAGCTTTCAGCCGGTGCGACGAACCTGTTCAACACTCACCCGGACAAGGCTTCCGGCGCGCAGTTGTACGGTGTGCCGATCTACTCGATCACCAGTCCTGAAGGCGCCCAGGGTGCGTTCTACTACACCAGTGTGAGCTACGACTTCTGAGGTAATTGCTGATGAGGTGTTGCTGCAGCAGCACCCCATTGTTGGCCAGGCATCATTCGGGCATTCGGATGTACACCCATCCATTGTGGGAGCTGGCTTGCCTGCGATGACGGTGGATCAGCCAGCCTCAATGTTTACTGGCCACCGTCATCGCAGGCACGCCAGCTCCCACATTTGGCCTTCATTGTTCTCCCCTGTTGTGTTCACTGGCACATGTCTTGCGATAGCCCCCGGGTACTTCGCTGAAATAAGACCCGCCATGCGCCCTTACCGATTGCTCACTGCCCTGACCTGGCTCATCTCGCCGCTGGCCCTGCTCGCCACCTGGACGCTGGTGGCGCACCTCGGGATCTTCCCGCGCAACCTGCTGGTACCGCCGGCCCAGGTCCTGCAAACCTTTGAAGAACTGCTCGCCAGCGGCGAACTCGCTGAACACCTGGGCAACAGCCTGTCCCGGCTCGGTCTGGGCTTTGGCATCGGCTCGCTGTGCGGCCTGGCCTTCGGCGTGCTGATGGCCCTGTCAAAGAACGTCGAGGTGTATTGCGCCCCGCTGTTCCACACCTTGCGCCAGATCCCCAGCATCGCGCTGATCCCGATGTTCGTGCTGCTGTTCGGCATTGATGAAACCTTCAAGATCATCATCGTCGCCAAGACCGCATTTTTCCCGGTGGCCCTGGCCGCCAGCGAAGGCGTCAAGGGCATTCCCCGCAGCTACTTCGAAGTGGCCGACGTGTACCGCCTGCGCTGGCCGACCTTCGTCTGGCGCATCGCCCTGCCCGCTGCCGCGCCGCCGATCATCACCGGTTTTCGTATCAGCCTGACCCGCGCCTGGGTGGTGCTGGTGGCCACCGAACTGCTGGCGGCCGACAGCGGCCTGGGGCAGATGATCGAGATGGCCCGGCAGATGCTGCGCATCGACGTGGTGATGGTGGGTGTGGTGGTCACCGGGCTGATTGGTTTTGCCCTCGACTTTGGCTTTCGTTCACTGGAACAGCGGCTGTTTCGCTGGCAGACCCGCTAGGAGCCCGGCATGACCCTCTTGAAAAAATCCCGCGGCCTGTTGCTGCCGCTGCTGTTGATCCTCGCCTGGGAATACGCCTCGCGCCAGGACGCGGCCGGCGCCTACGCCTTTGTGCCGCTGTCGGCGATCGGCTCGGCGTTGCTGGAAATGCTCGGTAACGGCGAGTTGCTGGTCAACCTGCTGGCCAGCCTGGCCCGCACCAGTGGCGGCCTGGCCCTGGGCATCCTGTTCGGCGTGGTGCTGGGGGTGCTGATGGCGCTGTCGAGTGTGGCCAACCGTTTGATCGGCCCGCTGTTCCATTCGATTCGCCAGGTGCCGATGCTGGGCTGGATCCCGTTGATTGCCATGTGGTTCGGCAATGGCGAGTTCTCCAAGGTGCTGATCGTCAGCCTCGCGGCGTTCTACCCGATGGTGCTCAACACCTACCAGGGCTTCAGCCATGTGGAGCGGCGTTATCGTGAAGTCGGCCAGGTGCTGGTGCTCAGCCCGGTGCAGCAGTTCGTGCACGTGCTGTTGCCGGCGGCGTTGCCGAGCATCGCCACCGGCGTGTTGCATGCCCTCGCCTTCGCCTGGGTCACGGCGATCGGCAGTGAGCTGTTCCTGTCCTCCGGCGCCGGCCTGGGCAACCTGATGATGAATGCCGAGGCTGGCTCGCGCATGGAAGTGATCGTGCTCAGCGTGCTGTGCATCGGCCTGCTGGGCTACCTGATGAACCTGCTGTTTACCCGCCTCAGCCGCCACGTGCTGCGCTGGCGCAATATTCGTTGAAGGCCATGAACATGAACGCAATCGCCCACCACGCCCTCCACACCGCCGTGCAGACCGGCGCCCTGCAGATTCGCGGCCTGAACAAGGCCTATCGGATCGAAGGCAAGCCGCTGCCGGTGTTGCACAACATCAACCTCGACGTGCGGCCAGGGGAGTTTGTCAGCATCGTCGGCGCCAGCGGCTGCGGCAAATCCACCTTGCTGCGCCTGATTGTCGGGCTGGAGGCCGAGTACGAAGGCGATATCCTGCTGGACGGCCAGCGCATCGCCGCCACCAGCCTGGAGCGCGGCATTGTGTTCCAGGATCACCGCCTGTTCCCGTGGATGACCGTCAGCCAGAACATCGCCCTGGCCCTGAAAAACCACAACCTGCCCCAGTCCGAAAAGGATCGGCAAGTGGCCGAACATATCGCTCTGGTCAACCTCACCGGCTTTGAAAACGCCTACCCGCACCAGCTCTCCGGCGGCATGGCGCAACGTGCTGCAATCGCCCGGGCACTGATCAATAAACCCAAGGTACTGTTGCTCGATGAACCACTGGGCGCCCTCGACGCCCTGACCCGTGTGCACCTGCAGCGGGAGCTGCAACGGATCTGGGTGCAACAGCGCTGCACGGTGATCATGGTCACCCATGACATCGAAGAGGCGCTGTACCTGGGTGACCGGGTGATCGTGATGGACGCCCACCCGGGGCGGATCAAGCATGAAATCCGGGTGGACTTGCCACATCCGAGGGAGCGCAGTTCGCCGGTCTTGCAGGGCTACAAGGACCGGTTGCTGGAAGAGCTGGTCGGGCACTGAAGACAGTGGGCATGCCGAGCTTTACATTTTGTATAGTTATGGATATTTTATCCAAACAGCAAATGCAATGCGCTCGTGCACGGTTCATTTTCAGAGGTCCTTTCCATGCAACTGTCTTCGTACCATGACGTGATCAAAGCCGCCGAACGCCTGGAGGGCTTCGCCAACCGCACGCCGGTGTTCACCTCGCGCACCCTCGATGCCGAGACCGGCGCCCAGGTGTTCATCAAATGCGAAAACCTGCAACGCACCGGTTCATTCAAGTTTCGCGGTGCGTTCAATGCGCTTTCCCGGTTTGACGAGGCGCAGCGCAAGGCGGGTGTAGTGGCGTTTTCCTCGGGCAATCACGCCCAAGGCATCGCACTGGCCGCCCGCCTGTTGCAGATGCCGGCCACCATCGTAATGCCCACCGACGCCCCGGCTGCCAAGGTCGCCGCCACCCGGGAATACGGCGCGACCGTGGTGTTCTACGACCGTATCACCGAAGACCGCGAGCAGATCGGCCGCACCCTGGCCGAGCAGCACGGCATGACGTTGATCCCCTCCTACGACCACCCGGACGTGCTGGCCGGCCAGGGCACTGCCGCCAAGGAGTTGCTGGAATTCACCGGCCCACTGGATGCCTTGTTTGTCGGCCTGGGCGGTGGCGGTATGCTCTCCGGTACGGCATTGGCCACCCGTGCGTTGTCGCCTGATTGCCTGCTGTACGGGGTCGAGCCCGAAGCCGGGAATGACGGTCAGCGCTCCTTCCAGACCGGCAGCATCGTGCACATCGACACGCCCGCGACCATCGCAGACGGCGCCCAGACGCAGCACCTTGGCAATCACACCTTCCCGATCATCCGCGAGAACGTGAATGACATCCTTACGGTCTCGGACGCCGAGTTAGTGGAGTCGATGAGGTTCTTCATGCAACGCATGAAGATGGTCGTGGAGCCCACCGGTTGCCTCGGCCTTGCGGCCTTGCGCAACCTCAAGCAGCAGTTCCGGGGCCAGCGCGTGGGCATCATCGTGACCGGTGGCAACGTCGATATCGAGAAGTACGCGAGCCTGCTAAAGGGCTAAAACCTCTAACAAGAAAATACTGTGGCGAGCGTGCTTGCCACATGGCTTCCTGCTGCCTGCAATTTCTGCCGCCTATAAAAAATGCCCGGGTGTTCCCTGAGCGTTAACAACAAGAGGTGCTTATGAAAAATCGTTACCTGGCCCGGGCCATTGTGATTGCGATCATCCTTGGCGTGCTGGTGGGGGCCGTGCTGCATGCCCAACTGGACACCGACACCGCCAAGACCATCGCGGCTTACTTCAGCATGGTCACCGACGTGTTTTTGCGCCTGATCAAGATGGTCATCGCGCCGCTGGTGCTGGCGACGTTGATCAGTGGCGTGGCGAGCATGGCCGACAGCGGCTCCATCGGCCGTGTCGGGTTGAAGGCGATGACCTGGTTTTTGATTGCGTCCGTGGTATCGCTGCTGATCGGTTTGACATTGGCCAATCTGTTTCAGCCAGGCGCGGGGCTCAACCTGAGTGTGGCGGCCAACGGCAACAGCGGTTTGAACACCGCCAGCTTCAACCTGTCGGGTTTTTTGTCCCATGTATTCCCCCGCAGCATCGTCGAGGCCATGGGCAACAATGAGGTGCTGCAAATCGTGGTGTTTTCGTTGTTCTTCGGCGCAGCGCTGGCGTTCGTCAAGGGCAGCGCCAGGTCGCCGATCCTGCACGTGCTGGAAGAACTGACCCAGGTGATGTTCCGCATCACCGAATACGTGATGGTGATCGCGCCGCTGGCGGTGTTTGCCGCAATTGCCGCCACCATCAGCCTGTACGGGCTGGGGATGGTGGTCAGCTTTGGCAAGTTGATCGCGCAGTTCTACCTGGGCCTGGCGGTGCTGTGGCTGGTGATCAGCGGCGTGGGTTACCTGGCGCTGGGCGCACGTTTCAAACAACTGTTGCAGTTGCTGCGCAGCCCGGTTTTGCTGGCGTTCTCCACCGCCAGCAGCGAGGCGGCCTACCCCAAGACCATCGCAGCCCTGGACAGCTTCGGCTCGCCCAAGCGCATCAACAGTTTTGTGCTGCCCCTGGGTTACTCGTTCAACCTCGACGGTTCGATGATGTACCAGGCGTTTATCGTGATGTTCATCGCCCAGGCCTATGGCATCGAGATGAGCTTCGGCCATCAGGTAATGATCCTGCTGACCTTGCTCGTCATCAGCAAAGGCACCGCCGGCGTGGCGCGCGGCTCACTGGTGGTGCTCGCGGCGGGCCTGCCGATGGTCGGCCTGCCGGAAGCCGGTTTGCTGCTGATCCTCGCCGTGGACCCGATCCTCGACATGGGCCGTACCGCCACCAACGTGTTCGGCTGCGGCGTGGCCACGGCGGTGATTGGCCACGGTGCCACCGATGAACAACCTGCTCCCCTTCCCTCCCTTGCTTGAGAACTGCCGATCATGAAGATTCACCACACAGCCACTGCCTCCCAGCCTGCCGGGCACTACTCCCAGGCCGTAAGCCACCAGGGCACGCTGTACATCTCCGGGCAATTGCCGGTGAGCCCTGACGGGCGTCATAACCTCGAGGCTTCGTTTGCCGAACAGGCTCAAGTGGCCCTGGACAATCTGTTGGCGATTTTGAAGGCCGCAGGCGGCTCACCCGCAGACCTGGTGAAAGTCACGGTGTACGTGGTGGGGGTAAAACACTGGCCTGAATTTGATGGCTTGTACGCCGCTGCACTGGGGGATCACCGCCCCGCCCGCGCGGTGGTGCCGGTGCCGGAACTACACCACGGCTATCTGATTGAAATCGAAGCCGTGGCGCGCTCGGCATAGGTCATTTGGCGTAGGTGTAGACCGCCGCCCGCGAGACCCCAAGGTGTGAGGCAACTGTTTCCATGGCACGCCGGATGTCCATCACGCCGGCTTCTTTCAGCTCTTGCATCAGCAGGCGCCGGTCGGCGGCCTTGAGGGCACGTGGGGTGGTCGCCAGGCGTGCGGCGAACTGGTCGATGCGCGCACGAATGGCGTCGGCACCGGACGGGTCGAGAGACTCGGTGGGCCGGTCGCCGCTGACCGAGCCGAACTGTTCCAGCATGCCCTGCAAGCCACGGAACAACGAGAGGTCGACGTTCATGCACAAGGCCGCCACGTACTTGCCGGTGGAGTCCTTGATGCCGATGGAAGTGCTCTTGACCTGACGCCCGTCGGCGAACTGGTTCTGGTAGTTGGCGATCACCTGCGGGTACTCGGGATCGGCAATCCGCGCCAGGCCCAGCTCGGTGGCCGGGTCACCCGGCTGGCGCCCGGAGAGGTTGTTGTGGATGGCCATGATTGCGTGCTGCGGGTCGCGCAGGTCGTGCAGCACGACCTCGCAAAACGGGCTGAAGGTCTTGCTCAGGCCTTCGGCAATCTGTTCGAGCTGGCTGATCAAGGCCGCTTGTTCGGGAGTGTGTTTTTTCATTCAGACAACATATCCAGTACTGGATAGACCGTCAATTTACCTTTTGGAGTGTGCACGATGGAAACCCCGACAGCTTTGCTGGATGTGAGCCGGATGCAGCGCAATATCCTGCGTATGCAGCAGCGTGCCGATGACTTGGGTGTGCGCTTGCGGCCCCATGTGAAGACCCATAAATGTGCCGAGGTGGTGGCGGCGCAAATCGCTGCCGGGGCCACGGGGATTACGGTTTCGACGTTGAAGGAGGCCGAGTATTTTTTCGACCTCGGCATTCGGGACGTTCTGTATGCGGTGGCGATGGCGCCGCATAAATTGCCTCAGGCGTTGGCGTTGCGTCGTCAGGGGTGTGCGCTGACGCTGATCACCGACAGCCTTGCCGGGGCCCGGGCGATTGTCGAGTTTGGTGCGCTGCAGGGTGAGGTTTTTGCGGTGCTGATTGAGATTGACTGTGATGGGCACCGGTCCGGGGTGAAGCCTCAGGATCCGCTGTTGCTGGAGATCGCCAGGCTGCTGTATGGCGGCGGGATGCTTGCCGGGGTGTCGACTCATGCCGGGGAAAGTTACGGGCTGGATACGCCTGAGGCGTTGCGGGCGATTGCCGAGCAGGAACGGGCGCGCTGTGTTGCAGCGGCCGAGGTGATTCGGGGGGCGGGGTTGCCTTGCTTGCAGGTGAGTGTGGGTTCGACGCCCACGGCGCTGTCGGCGGTGAGCCTGGAGGGTGTGACTGAGCTGCGGGCTGGGGTTTATGCGTTTTTTGATTTGGTGATGCATAACGTTGGGGTGTGCCGCATTGATGAGCTGGCGTTGAGTGTGCTGACTACGGTGATCGGGCATCAGGTGGAAAAGGGCTGGATCATTACCGACGCGGGGTGGATGGCGATGAGTCGGGATCGTGGGACGCAGTCGCAGAAGCGGGATTTTGGTTATGGGCAGGTGTGTACCGAGGGTGGCGAGGTGATTGAGGGGTTGCTGGTGGGCAGCGCGAATCAGGAGCATGGGGTGGCTTGGTTCGACGGGGTGGCGGTGGATGTGGTTGAGCGGTTTCCGCTGGGGACGCGGCTGAGGGTTTTGCCTAACCATGCGTGTGCTACGGGGACGCAGTTCGGCAGCTATGGCGCGCTGCTGGAGAATGGTGAGGTGCAGGTTTGGGAGCGGTTGCGGGGGTGGTAGATCGGGGGCATATCCGTTATTGGGGTGATGGCCGATATTGGTTCCGCTCTTACAGCGGCCTGAAAGCCGGCTTGAGTGTTAAAAGCCAAATCAGAAGCTAAAGCGGGCACGGTCCACTGTAGGAGCTGGCTTGCCGGCGATGGCATCGCCTCGGTGTGTCTGATGTGCCGAGGTGTCTGCATCGCCGGCAAGCCGGCTCCTACAGAAAAGCGCTTGGCTTTTAACACTCAGGTCGGCTTTCAGGCCGCCGTGCTCTTGCTTTTGATCTTGATCTGACTGCCCCAATAAGCTCGAGGCCGAACGCAGGTATTGCGCAGCGGCCCTCGCTGT